>DEIW01000074.1 GCA_002352705.1 Bacteroidales bacterium UBA2764
ATCAAAAACCCAACAAAGTTTATCTAAAGACAATTGATAGATTTGGTAAGTGCAAATGAATTTTTTGATGTTATTGTGCGGAATACGATAAAAATCTAAATTGGCGCGTAGCACAGATTCATCAAAAGGAGCATTGTGAGCAACAATCGGAAAGTTTTCGAACAGCTCTTTGTAATTCTTCCAAATGATATCAAAAGTGGAAGCATTTGCAGTTGTTTCCGGCGTGATATGATGAATATTCATACAGCCTATTTCATATTTATTATCAGGTGGTTGTATATAATCAACCACAGTGCCTTTTATGACTCCGTTTTCCACAATCGTGACCCCTATTTGGCAGGCCATTTTATTTGATGTCGCGGTTTCAAAATCGACTGCTATGAAATCCTGCATGGTTAGATATTTAAATTATTGTATATAAAAAGTGTAGTTTCTTATCGTGTTTAGCTTGAGGCGGCCTCGGATGGAAACCTCTATAGACCCATAAGAAACTACACAAAAGTAGTTACTATTAGGATCTATAAAGTTATCCTCTATGAGGCAACTTGACTAAATACGTCGTGTTTTTATTTCCAATAGTTTCCGAGGCTCTTGGCTAAACGCGAAATAATAGTAATGCTTATTATTTTAATATGTTATTGCGCAACGCTTTGCGCTTGCAAATATCGGTTATAAAACCTTTGCGACTGCAAAGGTAGTACTTTTTTTCGATATACGCAAATATATTTATTGTATTCACAAAAAAATCTGCACTTTCTATGCAGATTTATTTTGCAAGAGATTGTATTATCGCCTTGCAGGACACATCTATATCCTGGTAAGCCGTTTCGAAATCGCCGGTGTACCAAGGATCAGAGACATCTCTTTTTTCGCCAACCCACTCCATCATCATGGATACTTGTGCATGAGATTCATTAAGCACGGCATCGCCAAAACGGTATTCCATAATCCGGATATTAGACCTGTCGGCACAAATGATATAATCATACGTATCAAAATCCGCCTTTGTTATCTGACGTGCTGCGCGACTGGAAAAAGGGATACCATGCGCTGTCAATACCCGTTTTGCCGGCGGATAGATGTCATTACCTATCTCTTCCGTGGAGACAGCTGCAGAAGCTATCTCAAAAGAGTCCTCTACCCCCGCCTCTTGGCATAAATGACGCATGATATTCTCCGCCATCGGGGAACGGCAGATATTTCCATGACATATGAATAGAATCTTAGTCATTCTTATCGGATTTCTTGCCCCTGTAACGTATATACTTTCTCTCCTCGGAGAATGAAGATTTGTCCGTCACGAATAACCTTTGTACATGGTATATCGTTACTTTGTATATTGTCTATATTTTGGCTCTCACTCTGTGAATTATGATTGCCGGACTCTAACACAAACGGCACTGGTTCCATATTCGTATTGGTCTCACCCGAACGGTTGCAATCAAGCCACATGGCATAGACATCAATATCCTTGTTCAACGTCCAAATTTTCTTGTTGGAATCTGTGAAAACCAGATAAATATGGTATATATAAGCATTGGGCTTCTTGGACGGTCCAACCTTCGTTATCTTCATCTCCGCCAGATTGATAGCCGCTTGTGACCATCCCTGCTCTGCCTTTGACGGGAAGATGAAATAAGAGTGCTTGGAGCCTGCCTGGCAATTGATGAAATACTTTTTCCCGGATTGGTAATCAGAACGATAAGTACCCTCAATCGAATATTGCGTAGGAGCCAATATCTCCAATCCGATTTGTGGTACTGCATCGTCTGACTCTTCTTGAGCCAGAAACATGAATGTCATGAAATACTGGTCGTACGGATTGTTCTGGGTTGGGAACTTGCTATCGCACGCATACATCTCCACGTGCGCATAGTTGATGTCTAACTGATTTTGCGGTTCTTCTATCTCTACATCGCCCAGAACGTAGAAGTGGATATTATGTTTTTTGTTGTCTTCCCATTTCTTATTCTGGTCATAATAGAAACGGAACCGGTAACCGCCTGAAGTCTCGTAGCATAGGAAACGACAAGTGTTTGTATTTGTTTCCAACATTACATAACTGCCATTGGAAGTGATCGAACACTCTTTCCCTCCGTTAGAGAATACCAGACTGTTTTGCTTGGCATTGGCTCCTATATAACCGGCTTTAGCCTTGACATAGTATTTATTGTTTCCTTCTTGAGTAACTGTCACTTGGTAATCCGCCAGATTCTCCGAACTAATCTTGCCATCCTTAATTGCCGCTTTCACGGTATTGCCGGATGCATCTTCTCCATTCCAGATAATCGCCTCTGTATCGGATTTCTCATAGACTACGATATATGTACCGGCCCATCCTTCCGACGGCTTGGTATTCACACGGGTATATGCCGTAGTCGCATGAGCAAACAAATAACTGCCCAACAGGGCTATAGAAAATATGTATTTCTTCATGGTATTAAAATAAGGTATTTTTTCATCCTGCTTGTACGTCCGGATTGATCTTTCGGATCAAGCCTTTGAGTACGTCTCCGGGACCGAATTCATAGAACTCGTCAGCTCCGTCAGCAATCATATTTTGAACGGATTGCGTCCAGCGAACGGGGGCTGTAAGTTGTTTCAGGAGGTTTTCGCGGATAATCTCCGGCTCCGTTTCTGCTTTAGCCGTTACGTTCTGATAGATAGGACAGAAGGGTTTACGGAACTCCGTTTTGAGGATGGCTTCTTTCAAATCTTCGGCAGCGGGAGCCATCAACGGGGAATGAAAAGCACCGCCTACTGGGAGTCTCAATGCCCTACGTGCTCCGGCTTCTTTCATAGCTACGCAGGCCGCCTCTACAGCCTCTACATCACCGGAGATAACTACTTGCCCGGGGCAGTTGAAATTAGCCGCAACGACTGTTAATTGAGAATTGAGAGTTGAGAATTGAGAATGAACCAATTCCTGACATATCTCTTCAACTTTCTCATCCTCCAAACCGAGCACTGCAGCCATCGTTCCGGGATTTGCTTCGCATGCAGCCTGCATCGCCTGCGCACGCGCGGACACTAATAATAAGGCGTCTTCAAACCGCAGAGCGCCGCACGCTACCAGTGCGCTGAACTCACCCAGACTGTGCCCAGCAACCATTGCCGGCGTCTCAATTGTCATCAGACGCTGTGCTACCACCGAGTGAAGGAATACTGCCGGTTGCGTCACTTTGGTCTGCTTCAAATCCTCGGCTGTGCCGTTGAACATTACATCAGTGAGCGAGAAGCCAAGCAACCTGTCGGCTGCTTGGCACATCTCGCGCGCTTCTTTATGTGCATCGTATAAATCTTTGCACATACCCGGGAACTGGCTTCCCTGCCCCGGAAAAACAAACGCTTTCAGCATTTTCGTTTAGCGTTAATGGTTAGAGCACTACGGGTTCGCCCATCAGACCGCCCATAAGAATTACTACGAGCAGTGCCAAAATAGCGTAGAACTCTGGGAAAGCGGCCATGATCATTGTACCTGCAGTCACATTGTGACCGCCTCCGGTTGCTGCAACACCATTTGCACAAACCTGACCTTGACGGATTGCGGACAGAAGAGCAACCAGACCCAAAGCCATACCACCACCCAGAATAGCTGCAGCTTGAAGAGTGGTAATACCTGCTGTCAGATATTTCTGAATCATAAAGTAACCCACGAAACCGTAGATACCCTGAGTAGAAGGCAGTGCGGACAACAAGATATACGTACCCATAGCTTCCGGACGCTTCTTTAGCGAACCAACTACGGCGTTACCGCACATTGTCAAACCATAAACACTACCTACGCCGGACAGACCGACCATGAATGCTACGCCAATAAAGGCAATAATCAAATTTAATGTCATAATACTTATTTTATTTAATGATTAATATTTACACGTTAGTTTTTGAATGGTTTATACTCTTTTCCACCACCTTCGAAGCCTGCATTTTTGTAGAACTCCACAAAGGTAAGACGCATCGGGTGAACCACGGAAGAAATCAAGCAGAGCGCGAAATTAAGCGTGTGCCCGAAGACCATGATCAGCAAGGTCGGTAGCCATCCTATCCATCCGGGAAGTGCCCCTCCGGCTTGAAGCGCCAAGGCATTGAATACATTTCCTAAGATACCTCCGGCGAGACCCAACGCGAACAGACGGATATACGACAGCACATCGCCCAGCAAACCGCTGACCATATTATACGTGCCCCATAAACCGCCACCTATATTCACCAGCAGAATCTTGCGATCCGGATTGCTGAAGAACAGGATGAACAGTGCGCAGATACCCAATATCGCATAAATGCAATAGAGTCCGATGGTAGATAGCGAACTTGCGGTTGCCGCCCAGACGATGAGCGTCACCAAAGCAACAAGCCATGCACAATCATACGCCGCGTATTTGAAGCCGTCGCGTAAGGTGATCTTCACTACCTTGAAGCCCATAGCAAACAGGATTTGGAATATACCGATGAGGATGGAAAACACCATCATAGGATGGTACGAGCCGCCCATGAAATGCACTGTAGCGTTCGTCTCCGTAATGAAATACTGCTTTACAGGAGCAAGGAATGCCACTTCCTCCAAATTGATTCCGAAGAACATACCCGTCAGAATACCAACAATCATGGTCGTTGCGCCCATGAACACGCCTAACCATCCCCACTCTTTCAGTTTCGGAGCTTTGAGAATGACCGCTATACCTGCCAATAAGATCAGCAGACCGTAGCCTCCATCGCCCAGACAGAGTCCGAAGAACAACATGAAGAACGGCGCAAAGAAAGGCGTCGGATCTATCTCTGCATAATTTGGCAGTGAATAGAGCCGCGTGATCGGTTCAAAGAGCCGCGTATAGAAGTTATTCTTCAGTTGGATCGGCACTTCGTCCTCTTTCTCTGGGTCTGTCTCTTCGTAATAAACCTGCGCGCCATCGAGCATCGTATTCAGTTCTGCTTCTTTGTCAATCGGACAGAAACCCTCAAAGAGGCATAGCGAACCTTCTGCTAGTTTATCTGTTGAGAGCGTAACACGCTGCCAATCAATGTTTTGACGTGCTTCGGAGAGTTCCTTCTGCAAACGCTCCATGTTCGCCAATTGCCATGCCTCAATACGGGCATTGGCGGCTGCTAAAAGCCCTTTCAGGTTTTCTATCTCTACTTGCCATTGAGAAGCGGACTTCTCCGGTTGCGGGATCTCTACAGCCGCTGTCTCACTCAGATCCACCGGCATCTCGGAAGCCGAAGTGACTTGCACGAAATAGGTCTTTCCTCCCTCGTGAGCGACCGCGATACCCCACTCTTCTCTATACGTTTTGTCCGCGCAAGCGAAGAAACGAAGCGTGTAGCCGGCT
>DEIW01000195.1:0-11901 GCA_002352705.1 Bacteroidales bacterium UBA2764
ACAATATTTGTTAACTTTAAAATATAATAATTATGAAAAATTTAAACTTATTTAGAAAGTCAGCGAGGGGGAGCGAAGGCTCAACGTTGGCTTCGACCGTCGTTCGACCGTCGTTCGACCGTCGGAATTGGAGGCTAAAACACATTGCTTTTATGCTGCTGTTTTTGCTGGGTAGTTTGAATGTATGGGGAGCGGAGGCCGATGTTACTTATGACTTCACAGGAAGTGATTGGACGGTAAGCAATGGAACGCTCTCTAATGGAACGGTTAGTTTTACAGGCGAAGGTAGTGCTAACTTTAAGATGAATAGCGGCTATTTTATACTGGGAAAAAGTGGAGCATACATCACTTTCCCTGCTTATCAGAAGGCCGTAGAGAAAATCGTAGTGACAGGAAAATCTGGTGCATCTGGTTCCACGAAAATGAATATTTTTGTAGGAGACAATGCTGTAAGTACAGAGACAACAGGTTCTACTGGTACGAATACATATGCGATTGCATCAGCCAACCAAGCAGCAGGAACGATTTACAAGCTGAAGGTCACCTCTGCTCATAATGCTCAAATTACAAAGATAGAAATCTATTATGTGGCTGAAGCACCTACAACGCCGACTATTGCAGCAGATTTAGATGAGATTGACTTTGGAGAGAAGAATATCTACTTTGCAGCCAACAAAACAGGAAATGCTGTAGTTAAAGTAACTGGTTCGAATCTGACGGAAGCCATTTCGGCTACGCTTGGAGGTACAAATGCTGGCAAATTCTCGCTTTCTTCGTCTTCTTTGGATAAAGATGCAGATGAGGCAGAGTTGACCGTTTCGTATAGTATTGATGCAACGGGCGATTATGCTGCAACACTGACACTGTCAAGTGAAGGCGCAACAAGTGTGGTTATTCCTATTACGCTGAAAGCAATCAGCGAGAATGTGGTGGTTGATGTTTTGACACGCGAGACAACAGGCGTTACAGGAACAAGCTATACCGCATGGAGCGGAAAAACTCTGACCTCCGAAGCAGTTTATGCAGGAGGAAGTGCCGGTGGAAATAACTCTATTCAGATTAGACAAGATAATTCGAAAAAAGATGCCGGAATTTATACCACAACATCCGGTGGCAAAGTAAAGAAAGTTGTTATAGACTGGAATACCAATACAGCAGATGCCCGTACATTGAATGTTTATGGCAAGAATACTGCTTATACAGCGTTGTCAGATTTGTATGGAACAGAAACTCAAGGAGAGTTGCTGGGTACCATCGTTAAAGGGACAAGCACAGAATTAGTAATAACCGGTGACTACATGCATATTGGATTACGTGCCACTGGAGCAATGTATCTTAATTCTGTTTCCATCTCTTGGACTCCGGCAGTGAAGAGTGCAGTCACGAAATCTGTTGAGAATGGAACATTGGATATTACCGGTGCAGCAGATTTGAGTTCAGTTGCAGAAGGCACCGAACTGACGGTTACAGTTACTCCTGATGGTAACCATACCGGCGGAACAATCAAGGTAACCAAAACCGGTGTAACTCCCGAAGCAGATGTAACTGACGAAGTATATGCAGAAGGCGTTATTACAATGCCGGATTATGCTATTACTGTATCTGCTACGTTTGAGGCAAAGACTTGCGAGAAGTTGGGCACTCCGGATGTTTCGACAAGCGAGATTACTTATAACAGCGCCAAACTCTCATGGGCTGCTGTTGATAATGCAGACCACTATGTGGTTAAGATTGGTGAGGATGAGCAGGAGGTTAACGTCAACGAATACGAGGCATCGGGATTGACCGCTTCTACTCAATACACTTATCAAGTGAAAGCTATTGCAGCAGACGCACAAGAGGACTACTGCGATGGCGATTATTCTGCTGCGGCTAATTTCAACACGATTGCAGCTCCGACTGCAACGCTGACTCTGAGTGAGAATGGCGCAACTGCTGCTTTCGGAAATGACCTTCATGTCGGTGACGAGGTTACCTTGCCTTCTACGGCTGCTGCTTGTGCAGGCGTTGATTTCTTAGGATGGAGTGCAACTTCAGAGTGTACAAGTGCTCCGGAATTTAACAAGGGAGGAAAATATATTCTGGAAGCTGCTTCACAGACATTGTATGCTGTTTATGGTGTAGGCGGAAGTACTTCGTACAAGGCAACAGCTCTTGCTGACATCGCAAGCGGAAGTGAGGTCGTGATTGTAGGAACTAATAGCGATGGCGATTATGCAATGTCCAATGACAAAGCAGCGTCGGCAGCACCGACAGCAGTAGCGGTTACTATTGAGGAAGGAGCTATCTCCGGTACAGTAGCCGAAAATATTAAGTGGACTCTTTCCGGCAATGCAACAGATGGCTATATGTTCTATCCGAACGGAGATACCGAAAAGTGGCTATATTGTACAAACACCAATAATGGCGTACGTGTAGGAACAGGAGAAGCTAAACATTTTACTGTAAATAATGGATTCTTATACGAATCGGAAACAGCGAATGCACGCTATTTAGGCATATATAACAGCCAAGACTGGCGTTGTTACGACAATATCAATAGCAACATTTCCGGTCAAACTCTTGCCTTCTACAAGAAGACTACCAGTTATACCAGCTATAGCACAACCTGCACGGCGGCGTTGGCAGATCCTGAGTTTGAATTGGCGGAGGGTACATATACAGAAACCAAGTTCGTTACGATTACTGCTGATGAGGGCGATATCTATTATACCATCAACGGTGACGACCCGACCAGTACTTCCACCAAGTACGAAAAGGCGATTGAGTTGAACGCAAACGGAACTTATGTAATCAAGGCTATTGCTATCAGCGAGACCAGCCAGAGTGCCGTTGTGACGAAGACTTATACCATCAATCTACCGTTGACGAAGATCCAACAGCTTCAAGAGCATGCAAATGGATCGGTTAACTTTAAGTTCGAAAATATCTTAGTTACTGCCGTTACATCTGTAAAACAAGCATTTATCAGTGATGGCACTTATGGCGCAATCATTTATATTAATACTACAGACGGTCATGGGGTGTCGGTAGGTGACCTGATTAATAGTAAATCAGGTACAGCATATACCACCACATTGACCAAGTATAATGGCGCAGCAGAGTTGACCGTCTTTGATGTTGAATCAGCAGACTTAGAGATTACAAGCGATCAAACAGTACCGGTTCAAAATAAAGCTATTACAGATTTGTCTGTAGCTAACATTGGTATGATTGTAGATTTGGGTAATTTGACCTATGACGCAGCCAATAATAAGTTTACTGACGCTGGAAGCAATGAGATTGCGTATTACGATGCATACAAATTAAATCTGACGCTTGAAGATGGTGCTGTTTACGCAGTCAAAGGCTTGGTGAACAGATATAATGAAACACTCCAAATCAGCCCGCGCAGTACGGATGATATGGTAAAACAGACATCCAAAGAAGCTCCGTCAGCAGAATGGTTTGTAGATAATACTGAGGCAGAATCCATTTCCGGTACATACAGAATTGAGGAGAATGCGGATTTCAATCCTTACTTCAAGACCAATTCTGATGGTACAAAGACTTTTGCCTCCAGTAATACGGGAGTTGCACAAATTAACCAAGCAACAGGAGCTTTGACTATTGTAGGTACTGGTACAACTGAAATTAGTTGTGCGATTGCAGAGTCTGAAAATTATTTTGCAAAAGCTGCAACTTCTTTCACTTTGGTTGTTCGTCCGGAGGGTTCTGGTGAAGCTACATGGGTAGCAGAAACTTGGGGAACTGACAATGAGATAAGCAACGGCACCAAATTTACCGAGGAAAACGGAATAGCCTCATTTGATGCCGCAGAGAACATAAGTTTTGTATGGAGTAAAAACGGAGGAAGTAATGATCCTGCATACTACACCGGGAATGCCCGTCTCTACACAAAGAACCAATTGACCATTACTTCGTCTAACGGCAAGATAATGAGTAGTATTAAACTGACATTTACGACCACCGGTTATAAAGGCACTATTAGCGCAAGCGAAGGAAATTATACTACGGAATCTACGAAGACTTATGGTGAATGGACAGGATTTGCAAGTAGCGTAATCTTCACTAATAGTGGTGATGCAGCTCGTATCTCTCAAATTGATATTGAATACGTAGAGGGAACAACTACAACTTTGACTATTGAGGATATTGTATTGAAGATGACCGAGCCGGATGCAAAAGATATCGAATATAATTCCAACAAAGAGAATCCGGCAATCGTTTATAGCGGTTTCGACGGAAATGTTATCAGCATTGAAAATGGCAAAATTGCTCCGGTAGCTGTTGGTGAAACTACTGTTACTGCTTCTATTGCAGCAGAAGCTCCGTATTCTTCTGCAACTACAACTTTCAAGGTTACCGTTAAGAGCGGAACAGAGGTAGAGACCAATGTGGTTATTCTTGCCCAATACAACGACCAATGGTATGCTATGAAACGCGAAATGGCTTCTGGAAACAAGAGCCTTGTAGCTGTACCTGTTGAATATAAGGACGGCAAGATTTTTGACCTTACTCCGGATGAGCAAACTGCTATTACATGGACACGTATTGCAGACGAATCAAGTGTTATATTCAAGTCCGGTAACCAGTTCTTGTATGGTAGCACCGGTGGCGCAGATTTGAAACTTCAAGATGCTTCTGCTACTTGGAACTGGTATGAAAATGGTGGCTATTACCGCAACGGACAATCAACCCGCACATTTATCTACCGCGAAGGCTATGAGTTCAAAAACTATGGGGTTGACAATGCAGGAACAGGAACTTACTCCGCTCTGCCGGTAGTTGTAGAGGCTCAATTCGCTAACCGCGCAGAACTCCGCAGTGGTCTATACGAAGGCAAATGGGGAACAATTTGTCCGGATCACCGAGTTAACTATCCTACAGGTGCTTCGTTCTACACGCTGACCTATCTGCAAATGGAAAACGAAAAGCCGTACAAACTCTTCTTTGATGAGATAGAGACCGATTATCTGGAAGCAGGCAAACCGTACCTGTTCATCGCCGAAGGCGAAGTTATCAAGGGTATTAAGGTAGGTGACGAAGTAACTGAGGCTGCAAATTATAATGGCTTCTACGGAAATGTAGGCAATAACACACAGATCAGCACAAGCCAAAGTGCATATGTAGCCGATGGCAACGTAATTAACTATTATGGTTTAACTAATAATACGTTCACACTATTGGCTAACGGCACAAAAGTGGCTCATGAGCGCGCTGTAGTTCAGATCAAGAATGGTCAACTGGATTGCCAAAATCCTCCTCAGTATCTGCCTGCACCTCGTTTTGGCGCACGCCGAGTAGTAGCCGGAAACAATGCTCCGCAAGTAGCAACAGGCGTTGACCAAGTACCAAGTGACCAAGTACCAAATACCAAGGTGCTGATTGACGGTCAGCTATTCATCCTCCACGGCGAGAAGATGTATAACGCAAACGGTCAGTTAGTAAAATAGAAGATAGTCTACTAGTCTACCGGAAAAACTATAAAAAATAGTCAACTAGTCGACTAGTGAACTAGAGAACTAGAAATTAACAAAGAAAAACAATATCAATCATGAAAAAGAAAGTATATATCCAGCCCGTATTGGAAACTACTGATATGAGTACTCGCGCAATTATGCAGTCCGCGGGAACAAGTACTGTTATAAACAATGAAATGACGACAATAGGCGGAGAAGGCGTAGATTAATAAACTTCCGCTTTATGCGATAACATCCAGCCCTGTCAGAAATGGCATGGCTGGTTGATTCTATATGCAACTATATAGCTGCTAAAACGCCATTCATGTGAGGATAATTAAAATTAATAAATAATATGGCACAGATAGAAGGATACTGGGATGTAAAGCCCACAATAAGCAAAGTAACGTTTCCTACAAGAGGAAAGTTTCAAGTGGTAACAACTGCAAAACAGTTTTAAAACAACAGACAACCGATAGCGAACAACAAAAAACAGGCAACCGAACGGGTTGCCTGTTTTGTCATCCATGAGGTTGTTTACTCAGCGGACTCAGCCGGCATTTCGGCTGCAGGAGCTGCAGGAGCTTCAGCTGCAGGTGCAGCCGGAACTTCGTCCACTACGATAGCGGATTGATCATCCGTCACCGCCTGCTGACCTTTGTTGAAACCAACAGCAGCGATGCTGAAAACAACAATGAGTGCGATAATCGTCCATGTAGCTTTCTCCAAGAAATCAGCAGTACGCGGAGCACCCATAACCTGGTTACCGCTTGCAAAACCGGCAGCCAAACCACCGCCTTTGCTATTTTGAACCAACACCAGAAGCGTCAGCAGAACAGCGGCAATAACAATTAAAATAGTCAAAAAGATGTACATAAAGCTATTTACGATTTAAACATTTACGATGTACGAATTCCATTCGAATTACAAAATCGGGTGCAAAGGTACAAAAAAAAAATGACGTGTGCAAATTTAACGTCATTTTTTTATTAAATAGTTCAATAGTGAAGATGGTTTTGATAAAAATCGAAACGTTCAACTATTACCATTTGGCAACGGTGTCGTTGTAAATAGACTCGGCGATTTCGGTAATAATGACGGAGCATAACTCATCCTGCACATCCGAAAGCATGCGGCTGGCATCAAAGGTCTGCCATGCCGAATAAACCTTGTCAAACGAATCTTCCGGATTGCTATTATTCGTGAAATGTACCTGCACGCGGATGGTCAGTTTGCTCTCGGATGCATAACTGTCAACCGAGATAGCACCTTGGGTCAAATCATATCCGATAATAGCCCCCTCCAACTCCAAATCTCCTCCTTTGCGCAGAATCTGCAAGCGTGTCTGCCTTTGGTACAGATCCCGGATAGCCTCTGTCAGATTGTTGGACAGAGTAGGGTTTACCATCGGGGCGTTATTCGGGAAATCGGCGATGGAAATAGAGTGAGTGGTCTGATAGTTGATATTAGCGCCGTTGAATTTGTAGGAGATACTGCATGCAGGAGCCAAGAACAAGGAGCCAAGAATAAAGACTGAAATGAGTAGTCGGCTCCATTTAGTCTTTATCCTTTGAGCGAATATATAGAGCGGTCTTTGCTCTTTCTGCACAGCGGTCTTATAATCCATATTCTTTGATTTTGCGATAAAGGGTTCTTTCCGAAAGCCCTACTTTTTGAGCCGCCTCTTTGCGATTTCCTCCGGATAATTCCAGGGCTTTGAGAATACGTTCTTTTTCCCCTTCTTCAATACGGAGATTATCTTCGATAGGCTGTATTTCTTCCGCTTCGCGCGATGCGGGGAGGTCGATAGCGGGTGCTTTATCGTGATCCCGGTATCCCGATATTTCGATATTCCGAGTATTGCTATCCAGAAGCGCCCGCAGCTCCTCCAAGTCTTTTTTGTTCTGCATCACCATATTATAGAGGATACCTATCTCGTGCGAGTAGTCTTTTCCGGATTCCTGAGCAGGCGACCTGAGTACAATCTCCTGCCTGTTTTCTTCCTGCGGCAGGTATTTGCGGAGCGTGTCAGCGTTAATCTGATGCTCCATCTCGATGACGGCTATCTGTTCCGCGAGGTTTTTGAGTTGGCGGATATTGCCTCTCCAATAGGAGTTCTGAAGCAGTCGTGTAGCCTCTTCGTTCAGCGAGAGCGGCGGCATCTGGTACCGGTTGCAGAAATCAACTGCGAATTTGCGGAAGAGCAGAGGGATGTCCTCTTTTCTCTCGCGCAAAGCGGGCACGCGTATCTCAACGGTGTTGAGACGGTAATACAGGTCCTCTCGGAAGCGCCCTTCGTCAATAGCGCGCCGCATATTGAGATTGGTAGCCGCCACGACGCGTACATTTGTCTTGCGGACAGTGCTGGAACCCATCCGGAGATACTCGCCAGTCTCGAGCACACGCAGCAACCTCACTTGTGTCTGGAGAGGCAGTTCGCCTACTTCGTCCAGGAAAAGGGTTCCCCCGTCGGCAATCTCAAAATAACCTTTATGCTCATTTTTGGCATCGGTAAACGCCCCTTTCTCATGTCCGAAAAGTTCGCTGTCAATGGTTCCCTCGGGAATAGCACCACAGTTCACGGCAAAATAGGCGCCGTGTTTGCGTGCTGAGAAAGCATGTATGATTTTCGGGAAATGCTCTTTTCCCACACCGGATTCTCCGGTAATGAGCACGCTGAGATCTGTGCGGGCAACCTGCACCGCAATTTCTATATCCCGGTTCAAAAGCGGACTCTGGCCGATAATACCAAACCGCTGCTTAATAGCTAATAATTCCTGCTGCGTCATATATACTGCCCAAATTGCGTGCAAAGGTAGTATAAAATTTGCATATATGCAAATAAATTAGCAAAAAAAGTATATATTCTTGCGTATGTCGAAAAAAAAGTGTACCTTTGCAGCCGCTTTGAATAGTAACATATCGTAAATTATGAATAAGAGTATCAAAATCCTTTTTGCGTCCGTAATCCTTGCCATGGCGATGACCGGCTGCGTGACGCAGAAACAGATGACGTATCTGTCGGACGCACGTCCTGAATCGGCGGACACGATAAATGCCGTTTTTGTTCCGCAATCGGAGATGGTCATTCGTTCCGGCGATGCGTTAACCATCTTTGTATCGGCATTGGATCAGGAGGCCGTGACTCCCTATAATCTGCCGATGGTGGTTTATGCCAAGCCCGGCGAACAGCAGTTATCGACCACTCCCGCACTGCAATATTATATAGTGGACGAGGAGGGCAATATCGAGTTCCCGGTGTTGGGCAAACTGCATGTGGCAGGTCTTCGCCGCAACGAGGTGGAGATTTATGTCAAGAAGCAATTGGAGAGTCAGGTACTCAATCCGCAGGTACATGTCAATCTGGTAAATGCCAAGATATCGGTGATGGGCGAGGTGGCTAAGCCGGGTCAGATACCGCTGGTAAGCGGGCGAATGACTATTTTAGAGGCCTTGGCGGCAGCCGGAGATCTGACTCCATACGGACGCCGTGACAATGTATTGCTGACGCGTGAGGTGGACGGAAAAATCCAGATTGCCCGTTTGAACCTGCGGAGTCAGGATATTTATACTTCGCCGTATTACTATGTTCAGCAAAATGATGTGATATACGTATCTCCGAATAAGGTGCGCGCTGTGGCCAGTACGAACGCCAGCCTTTGGTTCAGCATGGTATCTACTATCGCGAGTGCCGCTACGGTCATCGTAACCGTCATCAATGTATCAAGAAAATAATGCAACGAAAGAATGGAACAGAAAAACAACCAGGATATTGATATCCGCAAGATAATACGCGTGCTTTTGGAACACTGGTGGTGGTTCGCCATAGGCCTGACTGTATGCGTAGGATTAGGATTGCTGAGTTATTTCCGTACTACACCTATATGGAAAACAGACGCGAGTGTGGTACTGCGTCTGAATGAGATGACGGGAAACAAATTAGACCCGTTATCCCTCATCGGCATGTCTAACGGTTCGGATACCGAAGATGAAGTGACTGTGATGTCTTCCCGCGGGCTGATAGGTCAGACCCTGAAGGCCTTGAATCTATATGAGACGTCGTATGTGAAAGACGGTCTGCAATGGCATGAGGAATACCGGGCGCATGCCTTTTCTATCGAGTGCATCAACCTGACTCGCAAAGCCAAGGGGGCCACTTTCTATGTGACGGTGAAACCCACGCGCTCCGGATATAAGGTAAAAACCAAGATGGGCAGATGGTACAGGTCCACCAACCGCGTCAAGACTCTGGACGAGCCGATAGAGACCGTAGTGGGCACTATCCGTCTTCACGCCAATCGCGAGTTGAGCAGAGATACCGTTTACCGCGCCCAACGAATGCTGCCGGAACATAAGGTTATCGAATACCGGGAGAGGTTAAAAGTGTCGCAACCCAAGAAAAACTCAAATATCGTCGAACTGGTTATCGCTTCCACCCTGCCTGCTCGCGACAAGGCATTTCTGTACCAACTGATAGAGCAATACAACTTGAATTCGATAGTTGACAAGAACATGATAGCCTCCAATACGGCTGCCTTTATCAACGAGCGGATGGATAAGATTGAGTCGGAGCTGGTTGAGTCGGAAAAGACCGTAGCGGCCTATAAGAAACAAAACAATATTTCCGATATAGAGACTCAGGCCCGACTGCTATTGGAGGCAAACAGCGCCGAACAGAGTGCGCAGATGGAAATAGAGACGCAACTCAGCCTGGTAGATTATGTAGAGGGATTTCTGCGTGACGAATCGAAGCAGAATAGTCTGATTCCTGCGAATATCGGCATTACTGATCCGTCTCTGGAGACAAGTCTGGCGGAATATAACGCCATTCTGTTGCAACGGATGCGGATTCAACGAACCGCTACAGAGAGTAACCCTGTGATAGAACAGATGGATTCGCAGTTGGCGTCCATGCGTCAGAATATCATAGAAACCATCAGTTCTGTGCGCGAGAGCCTGAAAATCCGGCTTGGCAGTCTGCAAGCCCAGGATAGCAAATATAACCGTCAAATCAAAGAGGCTCCTGAGTTGGAGCGTGAATACGTCCGGGTGGTCCGCGATCAGAAAATCAAGGAACAGTTGTATCTCTTCCTCTATGAGAAACGCGAAGAGAACGCCTTGATGTTAGCGGCAACGTCCATGCCTGCGAAGATTGTGGATGCTCCGCAGCAAGACACCATGAGCCGCAGCCCGAAATTGCGTAACAAATTAGCAATCAGCATCTTTATCGGAATAGCAATACCGTTAATCATCCTCTACCTGCTGATTCTTTTCAACGACAAGATAGATGACGAGAAAGATTTCGAGCGGCATATCAAAGCGCCTGTCATAGGTCAGTTGGTGGAGAACTCCCGCAATATCCATATTGCTATACGTGAAGGCGAATCTACCGTATCCGCCGAGCTGTTCCGATTGATACGGACGAACTTGCGGTTTGTTCTGCCGGGCGAGGTGCAATCACCGGTAATATTAGTAAGTTCCTGTATCAACGGCGAGGGCAAATCATATGTCTCAAGCAATACAGCTCTCTCCTTGGCTATCTTGGGGAAGAAAGTGGTATTGGTAGGTCTGGATATCCGCAAACCGATGCTGGCAGAGTATTTCCGGCTGTCGCAACGTGGGCGTCTGACTGATTATCTGGCGGAGCCGGGGATCACTGTAGATGACATCATCATCCCGAGCGGAGAACATGCCAATCTGGATCTGATACCCTGCGGTACTGTACCTCCTAATCCGTCGGAGCTGCTGCAGACTCAAAGGCTGGATGATTTGTTTGCGGAGTTGCGCAAACGTTATGATTATATCATCGTGGATACGGCACCTGTGGCATTAGTGAGCGATACCTATCTGTTGGATCGTATCTCTGATATGACCATTTTCGTATGCCGATATAAATACACTCCTGCTGAGATGGTAGAATATATCAACCAGATTGTAGAGCAGAAGCGGATGCATAATGTAGCCTGCGTACTGAATGGCGTGAAGGACACCCGCGCGGGGTATGGATATGGGCTCAACAGAGTTGAGATTTGAGAGTTGAGAGTTGAGATTTGACATTTGAGATTTGAGATTTGAGATTTGATATTTGAGATTTGACATTTGAGATTTGACATTTGAGATTTGATATTTGAATGATAGTTTGCGTAGCAGAGAAACCGTCGGTGGGTGAATATATCGCCCGAGTGCTGGGAGCCAACCAGCGGAAGAACGGCTATTTTGAAGGGAACGGGTATCAGGTGACCTGGACCTTCGGACATCTCTGTGCGTTGCTCGACCCGCAGGAATATACGGAACAGTGGAAGGCATGGAGCCTGAGCTCGCTACCGATGATACCTTCGCGGTTCTCCATCAAAGTGTCCGGAGACGAAGGCGTTCATAAGCAGTTCAATGTCATCAAGAGTCTGATAGACCAAGCTGACGAGGTGATTAACTGCGGTGA
>DEIW01000195.1:11949-21556 GCA_002352705.1 Bacteroidales bacterium UBA2764
CAGGAGGGAGAGCTTATCCAACGATGGGTGTACCAACAGGCAGGATGCAAATGTCCGGTGAAACGCCTATGGGTCAGTTCGTTGACGGAAGAAGCTATCCGCGAAGGCTTTGCGGCGTTGAAAGACCAATCGGAATACCAGCACCTCTATGAAGCAGGGATGATGCGCGCCATCGGTGACTGGCTGTTAGGCATGAATGCTACGCGCGCGTATACTATAAGGTACGCACGCGGGACAGGAAAAGACAGACAAGTGCTTTCTGTGGGACGCGTCCAGACACCTACTTTGGCTCTGGTAGTCAAACGTCAGGCGGAGATAGAAAATTTTGTCCCCAAGACCTATTGGGAACTCAAGACCAATTACCGCGATACGTTATTCAGCGCCCAAATCCCTGTGGAGGAAGGAGAATATGCCATTACTACAGAGGAGCAAGGGCGGGCATTGGTGGACAGCATCAAGGACGAACCGTTTACAATCACCTCCGTTGAGAAGAAAAAGGGATTGGAATATGCGCCCAAACTGTATGACTTGACCTCTTTGCAAGTCGATTGCAATAAGAAACACTCTTTTTCCGCCGAGAAAACCCTCCAACTGATTCAGTCGCTGTATGAGAAACGCGTGACGACCTATCCGCGTGTAGATACCACTTATCTGAGCGAAGATATCTATCCTAAGGTTCCGGCAACCTTAGCCGGCCTCAAAGATTATTTCCCGCAAGTAACACCTTTGCTGGGCTTGAAAGCAGACGGCAAGAAAGGCGCAGGTTCGCTGCCTAAATCCAAGAAGATTTTTGATAACAAGAAAGTGACGGACCACCATGCCATTATCCCTACCGGCCAACGCCCGGAGGCTTTGACGGCAGATGAGAAAAAAGTATTCGATTTGGTGGCTTTGCATTTTATAGCGGCGTTCTATCCCGAGTGCGAGGTGAGCAATACAACGGTCTTGGCAAAGGCGGGAGAGATGGATTTCAAAGTGACCGGTCGCGAAGTCCTCAAGCCCGGATGGCGGGCGGTGTTCGGCAAAGAAGAACCGGACACACAGGACAATCAGGAATCTTCGGATAGTCAGGATTCTAATAAATCCCTCCCCGCCTTCACCAAAGGTGAATCCGGACCCCATGAGCCGGTGCTGAAAGAAAAGACCACTACACCACCTAAATATTACACGGAGGCGACTCTCCTGCGTGCTATGGAAACGGCGGGTAAGACGGTGGAAGATGAAGAGTTGCGCGACGTGATGAAAGAAAACGGAATAGGTCGTCCGTCAACCCGTGCCGCTATTATCGAGAAACTCTATCAACGCAAATATATTCAGAAGCAAGGGAAGAGCCTGCGCGCGACTGAGACGGGTGTGAATCTGATACACACGATTATCTCCCCGCTGCTGAAATCGGCAGAGTTAACCGGCTTATGGGAAAAGAAACTGCGCGAGATAGAGCGTGGCGAATATAAAGCGTCGGATTTCCTGACGGAACTGAAAGAAATGACCTCAGGAGTAGTACGCGATGTAAAAACGAACAAAGCAGGTATGCTATGCCCGGTTTGCCGTCAAGGACTAATCATCCGCGGTAACACCCGTTACGGATGTTCCCGATGGAGGGAGGGATGCACTTATGCCGAGCCGTTCTGATGAAAAAAGGCAAAAGGGCGATTTGTAAAGTCGATTTAGCAAAAAAATGCATATATGTATTATTTACGTCAATTTTTCCACATAGAATTGACGTTTTTTGTGTAATTTTGCGCCGATTTTGCATCGCGTACACACGCATAGGTAAGAAATCAACAAAATTTAACTTTTTTAATTAATATCAACACAAACAAATTCTCTCTATGAATCAGAGTTTAAGTGTGTTCCGTACCATGGTACTCTCGGCTTTGCTTCTGGTAGGCATTGCTGCTGAAGCCCGTGTAATCAGCGGAACGGTAAAAGACCCGACGGGCGAGACAATTATCTCGGCCTCAGTCTTAGTGAAGGGTACCACAATCGGTACAGTGACGGATTTCGATGGTAACTATACCATCAATGTTCCGGATGACGCCAAAGTGCTTGTTTTCTCCTACATCGGCATGAAGACACAGGAGTTGAACATCACGGGTGATGTAATGAATGTGGTACTGAGTGAGAACAGTGAGGTGCTGGAAGAGGTTGTCGTTACCGGTTACGGAACGACGAAGAAACGTGACCTTGTAACATCTGTAGCATCCGTTAGTGCAGATCAATTGAAAGATGTTCCTGTTTCTTCTGCTTCTGAAGCTCTGCAAGGAAAGTTGGCCGGTGTGCAGGTCACGACAACGGAAGGAAGTCCCGATGCAGATGTTAAGATTCGCGTTCGTGGAGGAACATCCATTACCCAATCGAACGACCCGCTTTATATTGTGGATGGTTTTCCCGTTNNATTTCTGATATTGCCCCAACAGATATCGCATCCATGGACGTATTGAAAGGAGCTGCTGCGACTGCTATTTACGGAGCTCAAGGAGCAAATGGCGTTATTATTATCACGACCAAGGAATCTGATACTGATTCCGATAAGATGACTTTCCATTTGGACTACAATGGTTATGTTGGATGGAAAAAACTGGCTAATCGCCTGAATAACCTCGACAACCGTGATTTTATGCTCATGCAATATGAGAATTTCTATCTCAAGGGAGAAGCCGGCACAGGAGAAAACGATTTTCCTGCGTGGGTGATTAAGGATTATGTAAAGGAAACGACTTATAGTGCCGACCAGATAATCAATGGTGCTAACAATCTGGAGCGCACCGATTGGTTGGGAGAGACATTCGGTCGCACTGGTTTTGTCAGCAATCATAGTATTTCTGTTAACGGAGGTAACAAAAACGCACAATTCACCCTTTCGTACAATCGTTTAGATGATAAGGCAATTATGCAAGAATCCGATTATTCTCGCAATAATCTTTCTCTAAAAGCAAAATTCAAACCATTCAAGAATTTTACTATTGGTTTTACATCACGTTATACTGGGACAAAGATAAATGGCGCAGGCTCAAACGCGACCAAAGATGCAGGTACTTCTTCTGAGTCCCGCCTGCGTAATTCATTCGCATATACTCCAATCAAACTATACAAGAAAGACGGAGATTCCCTTGATGATGAGGATGCGGTGGGAGGTTTGTATGATCCGTTAACTACAATCCGAGATAATTACAAATACAAGGAGGATGTTAAGTGGAATATACAAGGTTATTTCTCTTATAAATTTCTGAAACATTTTACATGGCGTTCTGAAATTGGATATGAGTCTCGTCATATAGAGACCGATCGCTTCTATGGTAAAACTACCTATGAGGCTCGTGCTAATATTCAACCAACTTATGGTCAGGAGACGACAGAGGGTGTAATCACTAGTGAGCGCACTTCTCGTTTCCGTCAAACTAACACGTTCAACTGGAATCAAACATTCCTCAAGGCTCATAACGTGAATTTGACAGTAGGAGAAGAGATTTTGATGATGAAAGGTGAAACAGTAACGGAGAAAGGAGCGGGATTCCCGTCTACTATGACAGGAAAAGAAGTATTCCAGCGTTTCGGTAATGCAGCCGCATATACCACAAACAATTACATCAACCCGACTGATAATATGCTCTCTTTGTTCGCGCGTGCAGATTATAATTATAAGAGTCGTTATTATGCATCAGTCACCTTCCGCGCAGATGCTTCCACTCGCTTTTCTTCCGAACATCAATGGGGGCTATTCCCTGCCGGAGCCATAGGATGGAATATCGCAGAAGAAGAGTTTATGGAACCGGCACAAAGTTGGTTGTCGCAGTTGAAACTCCGATTTGATTATGGTATGGCTGGTAACAATAATGTGGATTTAGGATATCTTCATACAGACTTCTTGCCTGGGGTAACAGGTACAAGTGCTACCTCATGGGTTAACGGGATGGAGACAATGCTGATTGCCGGCGGTAATGAGAAGATTGCAGCGAACCCGAATCTGAAGTGGGAGACAACTATCACTCGCAACCTTGGTTTGGACTATGGATTCTTCAATCAGCGTTTGTCCGGATCTTTGGATTTGTACATGAATTCCACAAAAGACCTTATTATCAAGTATCCTATTTCCGGTGGCTATAACTGGCAGTACCGTAATATAGGTTCAACCCGAAATATGGGAATAGAGTTCTCGGTAAATGCAGTTATACTTGACAAGCGTTCAGAAAATCTTAGTTATAACTTGACTGTAAGTGCCAATGTAAGTTCCAATGGTAATAAAATTACTGATCTCGGTTTGGCAGACGGTCAGTATATAGAGGTGGGAACCAACGGCTTCTCTTCCAAGACTTTCACCCCGAATGAGTTCCGTCTTGTCAAAGGACAAGCGGTAGGTAATTTTTATGGTTATCAGGTTGAAGGATGGTATCATGCATCTGATTTTGCATCAGTTACACCTAGTACAAATAACTTGAACGAAAACCAGAAGGCTGTTTGGACACTCAAGGATGGAGTACCATCGGTGGCTATTTCTGATATGGGAAATCCGTACCCAGGTATGCAACGTTTAAAAGACATTACTGGTGATGGAAAAATAGACGCAAATGATATTACGGTAATTGGCAATGCACTGCCAAAGGCAGCCGGAGGTTTCTCTATCAATTTCAACATAGGTGGCAAGAAATGGGGTAAAGCGGATTTGGCAATGAACTTTACTTATTCTATTGGAAACGATGTGCTCAATATGAATAAGATTGATTTTACAACCATCTTAAACAACACCAACTCGACATCATTCCGCAACATGCTTCCGCTTGTGGCATACGGCAAGCGCTATTCGTTGTTTGACAAGAACGGAGGTTATTTAGTAGATAATCTGGTTTCTGCAAACGGTGGAGATTATGCAGCTGCATTTAATGAGTTAGATGCTCTTAATGCAGGAGCTTCTATGTGGGCTCCTTATATGCAGAAGTACGTGCTGACTGATTGGGCTATAGAGGACGGGTCTTTCCTGCGTCTCAACCAACTCACAGTAGGCTACTCTTTGTCGGAAGAATGGATCAAGAAAGCATACATTCAGAAACTACGTATTTATTTCCAAGTCTCCAATGTGTTCTGTATAACCAAGTATTCCGGTTTCGATCCTGAGGTAGATGTGTATAGTAGCAAGAACCCGATGATGATGGGCGTTGATTATAGTGCATATCCAAAGAGTCGTGGCTACAATATTGGTCTCAACCTCTCATTCTAACGATAATAGAACAGGTAATAAAAGAAAAATACAATTGAATTATGAAAAAATATAGTTATATATTAACAGTGATGGTAGCTATATTCGTTACCTCCTGTAAAGACAGTGCCTTTTTTAGGACAGAATCACCTTCTGCATCAGATGTGACGGTATTTACAAATCCTAATCAGGTAGAGCAGATAATTGCCGGTATCTATGAGCAAATGATGGAGGAAAACTCTTATCGTACTCGTTTAGGAGGCCCGTGGGTAAGTCTTTCGACGGATATCGAAGGCTATCGTGGAGATGCTGCTGCGCCTCCATATGCCACCCATTCAATGACGGTAAGTGGTCATGGCGAAGTGACAAAAAAAGGGGCTCATCCATGGATTTATCTAACGACTGCAATTGAACGCGCCAACATCTGCATAGCAGGTATCGAACAAAACTCAGATACTACACTGGATGCCTTTCGTTATCTCTACGGCGAAGCACTGACATTACGCGCTTGGCTACACTATGAGATGACAAAAATATGGGGAGATGTACCATATAGTTTTGCTCCAATTGATGTGACCGACCCCAATGGAATATATCCATATAAAGAGGATCGCAACAAAATATATGAGAAGATTCGTACGGATCTCAAGCATGCTGCCAACTTAATGGGTAATTCTAAAGAGATTAAGTGGGCGGCCGCAAATAACAATGTCGAGCGTATGAGCCGTGAGTTCGCATTGGGACTGCTGGCACGTGTAGATCTTGTGTATGCAGGAAAGGCATTGCGTCCTGATGCATGGGTTGTAGGTGGCGGTTCTTCATGCAGCGTACAATTCAATGCAAAAGATCCGGCTAAACGTGTAGAATTACTTAATGAGGTAATGTGGGCGTGCGAGCAGGTAATGGACGCAGACGGAGGGGCCAATGTCGGCGGTAAGTTACTTGCTAGTTACGAACAAGTATTCAAGAATATCTGTTCCGGCGTGATTAAGTATGAAAGTACAGAGTCGCTTTTCGAAATTCCATTCCCCGACAATGTGCGTGGTCAGTTGCTGAACCGTTGCGGAGAATCAATTGCTAAGGATGCGCTCAATCATCTGGTGGGAACAACTGGTTCTTCTGGTCGTAACGGGAAAGTAATTGTTGTTCCAAACTTTGTTTTCAAATTTGAAAAAAACGACAAACGTAAATGGGTGACAGTAAGTCCTTTCCAGTGGACATATAATAGTGACAAAACGGCGGATATTGCTCCCCACCGTGATCCAAGTAGCAATATTCTTTATCAGAAATGCGACAATATCTACCAATTCACTTTGGCTAAATACCGCTATGAGTGGCTTGGTTATGATATGAGTGGCAACGAGGACGGTGTAAACTTGTCCATAATGCGTTACTCTGATATTCTACTTATGTTTGCGGAAGCCTCCATTGGTAGTGTATCCGAAGTAATGCCGACATATACATCCAAATATACGGGACAGCAGTGTTTTGACGCTGTTCGAAGCCGTGCAGGATTGGCTCCCAAAGAACTTGATATGAAAGCTATTCAGGATGAACGCGCGTTTGAATTCTGCGGTGAGCACATTCGTAAATATGACCTGATGAGATGGGGTATATTTGCTTCGACTCTTCTCAAGGCGCAGGCAGATCTTTCTGCTTTCTACAAGGCGACAGACTCAAAGATTGATTTCACGGGTACTGAGTATGAAGGTCAATTATCAACGGATGTATATTTCCGTTATAAAGCAGACGCTTCGTTTGCCAAGAGTGATAGTGCATTTGTAATATCAGAGATTTATGGTCTTACTTTAGGCGAAAATGATAAACCTGCCGACTATATAAGTGCTTCTGAAAATGGCGGTTGGGTAAAATCAGACCCATATGTGACCGGTGGTTCACCGCGAATGAGTGCGACAACGTTGCGCCTTTATGCTCCAGAAGTAGAGAACAATCTTGAGATGCACCAATATTGGCCATTGTTCACCGAGATTCTTTCGTCTAATCATAACCTCTGGAACGATTACGGTTATTAATAAACAAGTACTGCTTCTCAAATATGAGAAAATGCATATGGATATATCCTGTTTTGTTATTACTTTTGACTGGGTGCAATAGTAAAACCGAGCCTTCGGAACAGGAATCGGCACTTCCATCATCCATCATCGCTTTTAATGGCGCGATGGGTGGTGGATGTAATGCCACAGGCGGACGCGGAGGTTATGTGTTTGTTGTGACGAGTTTGGATGATAATGATATTGGTGCTAGCGAAGAACTTATACCCGGAACTCTGCGTTATGCATTGGCGCAGCAAACTAAACGCGTAATTGTCTTTACGGTTGCCGGAGTGATACATCTGAAATCCCCCTTGACTATTAATAATGGAAATTTAACAGTCTTGGGGCAGACAGCACCAGGAGACGGAATTTGTATCGCTGACTACCCTGTTAAAATAGAAAAGGCGGATAATGTAATTCTGCGTTTCCTTAGGATTCGAATGGGTGACGATAAACTTACTGCCGCACAAGCAGATGGTGCTGATGCCTTGTCTGTCAATGATAGCAAGAATGTGATTATTGACCATTGCTCTTTCTCGTGGTCAACAGATGAGTGTGTCTCTTGCTATGGCAATCAGAACTTTACCATGCAGTATTGTTTTATTACTGAATCGCTACGTAAATCCAAGCACGATAAAGGAAACCACGGGTACGGTGGTATATGGGGCGGTTCCAATGCCTCTTTCCACCATAATCTATTTGCGCATCACGATGATAGAAATCCTCGTTTCGATCATGATTATGTGGATACAAAATATGCAGGACCGATTGATTATGTAAACAACGTTATCTATAACTGGGGGAGACGATCTGCCTACGGCGGAGAGGGAACCAACAAGGGTGCAGGTGGTCGACACATCAATATGGTCAATAATTACTTCAAAGCCGGTCCGGCTTCGTCTAAGAAATACCAGATTATAGATCCATGGACTTCATGCAATGACAACTGTGCTAAGAAACCTGGCGGAACGGTAGAACCCGGTAAATTCTGGTTAGCAGGCAATTATGTGGATGGATCAACGGATGTGACCTTGGATAACTGGAAAGGATCCACAAAGATAGGCAGCAATGTGAAAGCCATAGCTCGTTGGACAGACGGTTTAACCGCTCTCAAAAATGAGCAAACGGCTGATCAGGCCTATACTACTGTGCTTGCCAAAGCCGGCTGTTCCCTCAAACGTGATGCCATAGATACCCGCATAGTTGCCGAAGTTGAAGGAACGGCACTCCACGGAGGCTACACGTTTACGGGGAGCAAAAGTGGAACAAAGGGAATCATTGATACTCCTTCTGATGTTGGAGGATGGCCTACTTATGCAGGGACAGCTACCGATGCAGATAGCGATGGAATGACTGATCAATGGGAAGTAGATCATGGACTTAATCCCAATGATCGTAAAGATGCTTCGTTAACGACCTTGCAAGCACCTTATATGAATATTGAGGTGTATGCCGATGAATTAGTGAAGGATTTATATTAATAAAATATTTATTTTTAGCAGAAATAAAAAAAATACACATTTTTTGTCAATATATACTTGTTTTATTGGTAAAAATGTAGTACCTTTGCACCGTATTTGTAAATTGTATTTTACAATCAACTTTTTATATTAACTTTTAAAACTAAAGCATTATGAAGAAAATTTTCTTTTTAGCTGCTGCAGTAATGGCAGCACTGAGTATGAATGCAGCTTCGTTTACTGGTTTCTCTGCTGAGACTACAGCTCTTGGTGAGCAAATAGCAGCAGGATTAGCTACCAATCTTGTAAACATTGAGTTTGCAGAGACCTCTGCAGGCAAGTACAGCGCAAACCTTGTTGCCGGTGGTCAAGAGGGGTCGTTCTCCTTTGGCGGTGTAGTATTTGCTTACACCAACTCGAACGCTGGCACAACTGCTTACAAGACCTATGGAACTTATATCCAGCCGAACGGTAAAGACCGTGAGATCCGCATCCCTGCCAAGAAAGGCGAGAAAGTACGCATCGTACTCACCGAGGCTTGTGCCGGTGTATTGGTAAATGAAACTTCTACGGATTTAGTATCCGGTGAAAATATCCTGACAGCAGATCAAGATGGCATCGTATTGAAGACAGTTTCTACTAAACCGAAACTCCAAGCTATTCAGCCTGCTGCAGCTCAAGGCGTAGAGGACGTAAACGCTTCTGTAAAAGCAGTAAAGCGCATTGTTAACGGTCAGGTTGTTATCGAGCGCGAAGGCCGTCTCTTCAACGCTCTCGGTGCTGAACTCTAATACTTGGTATTTACCGCATCGTGCATTGATGCACGATAATAACAAAACCCTCGAACTCTCCGAGAAGAGCACCTTCCCGACCCACTCGAAGATCGCCTTCGACACCCA
>DEIW01000195.1:21602-26400 GCA_002352705.1 Bacteroidales bacterium UBA2764
AGAGTCTATTTATACAAAATGGCGGGTGGAGGAGATGTAATCGATGGTGGGTTGTGGGATGTCGGAGTGGGCTTTGGCGAGAGCAGGCCACTGGGCTACGGCATCGACGACCTGATCGATGATCTTAGGCGCTTTCTTGATGTTCATCTCGTATGCCACTTTGAGGAGGTCTTCGCGGGTGATGTTATCCCATTTGTTGTTAATGGACATTTGGTGGGTGTTTGTCCAAATGCCGTCGGCGCTATACGCCCAAGACATGTCGTACGCCGGAGAGAGATGCCAAGTGCCGCTTTTATCCATGAGGAAAGAGATGTTCTTGGTGTGGTCATCTTGGTTGCGTGCTACCACATTGAAGACCATCCGGCGGAAAAATTCCTCGGCATCGGAGTAAGGAAGGTAAAGTTGGCGCATAACTCCGAAGGCTTGTTCGTACGAGTAGGCATGCAGCATATTGTAGTCATAGTGCGCGAGTCCGCAGAGTGTCTGCATGTGTATTTTTTCTCCGTTCTGACGATCAAAACGGCGCGTCATGAAGTGTGCTCTTCCGTTTTCGCGCAGCAAGCGGCACTCGGTCATGTTGATGCCCGCTTCTTTGGCAAGGAGGTAGTGGATATATTCGATTTCTCCGAAGTGTTGCGGGTCTCCGAGTTCTTTGTTGGTCACGCCATCGAGTTTGATGAGCCAGTAGTCAAATCCTTCGGGAGCAGAGAGCTGTCCGCTTCTGACTTCTCCTGTTGTATCGTTGTAGGCGATGACGGCTTTTGCCCGCTGTCCACCGGCAGATGTGCCCACACGGATGATGTCCATGAGTGCTTCAGTGGGTTCGGACAAGTTGGTTTGCAGCGCTTGTTTGCTATGCAGCACTTCCCGTGCGGTCTCAACCAGATTATTGATTTCGATGGTATGCTCCGTATCCAGTTGGCGCTCCTGTGAGGGCACAAACTCCAAAGCTCCCATACTTCGTTTGCCCTGAAAACAAAGTCTCTCCACCGGGTTGGCGGTTAGCCTATTCTGCGCAATGAGCCATTTATCCAACAGCGCCCGTCCAAAAGCGTCCGGCAGGGCTTCCGCCAGCAGTCCCGGGAGTCCCATGAAGGTCTGTTTGGGCAATTCGGGGAAGGAGTAGATACGAGAACCGAGCGGCATGGTCAGCGGTGCTATCTCCAGACCGCTGTTGATAAACTCGGGTGCATACTGGAAAGTAGCGTAACCATGACGCTCGTTCCAGAGGACAACACCTACGAGGCGGTTCCATAAATGAACTTCAGCAGCGATTACCATGATGAAAGAGGTTTAGAGGGGTGTTGGTTGTTTTTATTGCGGACACGTTTAGGCGTTGCGTTTTTTCTCAAGGCTTCGGCATATGCAATGGGGCTGATTTCTTCTTCCCGGAAGAAAGGTTCCAGCAGATCGAGGCTCTTTATCGTCCGCAGAACCTGAATCAAGGTGAGCAGCGAGCTGTTTTGCCCTTTTTCAATGTTCCCGACTGCAGAAAGAGCCACTCCGGCTTGTTCAGATAGTTGTTTTTGGGTAAGGTTGGCTGCAATTCGCCGGCTTTTTACCTTCAGACCGATTTGCACTAAAAGCGCGTTATTGGAAGAGAAATAGGTGTCCATAATATTTGCTATACCAATTTTTACGCTGCAAAGTTACAAATAAAATTTGATATAGCAAATATTTTTGGAAAGAAAATGCAAAATAAATGTATTTTGTCACCTAAATGGGTCAAAAGGGGCTGGAAATGATACTTTATTCCAGCGGAGAGCCGTTCCAGATGATGTTCTTGGTGTGCTTGAGAGTGTGCTCTTTGGCAGGGGTTAAGGTACAATTCTGGAAAGTGATGTCCTCTGCATAATCCATCTTGATACCCTCTCTCACGCCGTAGAAACTAACACCGTCGAACGTCAGATTATGAACAGGCAGTCCCTTCAGTCCCGTGATATCCACAGCCGTATGCGGGTTCACACAAGTGATATTGCGGAAGGTGAAATTGCTCCAATGGGGATAGAATTTCGTTTTATCATCGTTATCGGTTGCTCCCCTGCCACCGGCAGCACGGTCGGCATAACCGGATTCAAAGAAGAAAGCCGACTCGCGTATATTTTTCATTATAATATTGATGCAGTAGATGTCCTCGCACCATCCACCACGACCCGGTGCGGATTTGAAACGGCAACCGATATCCGTGCCATCGAAGACACAGTCTTTGACGATGATGCGTTGCATACCTCCGGAGAACTCCGAACCGATAACGAACCCACCGTGTGCGCGATAGACGGTATCGTTGCAGATGAGGAAGTCACGTTGGGGGCCGGCATCTACGCCTTTCTGTCCAGCACCGCCTTTCATACAGAGTCCGTCATCACCGCAGTTGATATTACATCCGGCGATGAGTGCCACCTGTACGTTTCCCGGATCGATGGCATCGCCGTTCTGCGCCCACCATGGGCAGTCGATGGTGACATTCTCGATGATGAGGTTATGGATACGTGTGGGAACGAGATGCAGTTTGGGGCTGTTGCGAATGGTGACACCTTCGATGATGACATTTTTCGAATCGATGATATTGACCAGCGTCGGACGCATGTTACTCTGCGCTTCTGGCGTGGCTGCGATATTGGGGATTCCTAACTCGGGATTAAGGTTGAAGGGATACCATATGCGATACGTCTTATCGTCCTGTTTGAGTGTACCACCAAGTGCTAAAGCCTCTTCCCAAACATCTTTGAGACCACCGTCGCGTACCACTTTCTTCTCCTTGATAGGACGCCAGATGAAGCCCTGACCGTCGATGACGCCTTTACCGGTTACGCCGACATTCTCACATTTAGAGGCGCGGATGAATGCATTGCATTTTTTGCTGCCGTCGCGCAGACTGTCATCTTTCTGGACATATAGTTCTCTGTTTTCGCTGAAAAGAATCGTAGCACCTTTGCTCAGATGCAGGTCGATGTTACTGCGCAGTTGAATAGGACCTGTTTTCCAGACGCCGCGCGGCACGATGACGTGACCGCCGCCCTGTTTCGAAAGCTCTTTGATGGCTTTGTTGAAAGCCTCGGTGCACTCGGTTTTGCCATCGGGTACAGCACCGTACTGAGCAATGTTAACCGAGGTGGCGGGGAACTTCACTTCCTGCACACGCTCAATCTCGATAGGCAGGTTGGTGTAGTAATGGTCGTACTTGCTTTGCGCGCTGAGGCTCAGCGCCGCGCCCAACAGAAGGGCTGAAAAGAAGATTTTTTTCATGATAGTTATTATTTGTTTAATTTTCGGGATTACGGTATTACGTAGTTACGTGGTTTCATGTGCAATAATCATGCCAATTCTTAGCCCCCAGGGCACGATTATTTCTCAATTCTCGGCAATTTTCAGCGCGGCATTGATGCCGTCCAGCGCCGAGGAAGTGATACCTCCGGCGTATCCGGCTCCTTCGCCACAAGGGTAGAGACCCGGCGTGGAGATGGATTGAAGGGTCTCCGGATCGCGGGGGATACGCACCGCACTGCTGCTGCGGCTCTCGACACCGAGGATGACTGCATCATTTGTCAGGAACCCCGGATATTTCTTGTCAAAATCGCGAAATCCCTGTTGCAGCCTTTTGCCTATGTGGGGCGGCAGCCACTGATCCAACCGGCTTGGCACAATACCCGGCAGATAACTGCATGGCGGCAGATCTTTGCTCGCTTTGCCTTCCACAAAATCCCGCAATCGCTGCGCCGGAGCACTACTTCTTCCCCCCTTCATGGCGGGATTGAGGGGGGCTGGTTGGGCCTGTCCTTGCCTGAATGCCTCGCGTTCCAACTCCTCTTGGAACGCCAGTCCCCTGAGCGGATCATCGCCGGGAATGTCCTCGGGGTTGATCTGGACGACGATGCCGGAGTTGGCATACGGAGAATTCCGATGGCTTGCCGACATGCCGTTTACCACACAACTGTCCGGAGTACTTCCCGCCGGCACGATATGTCCGCCGGGACACATACAAAAGGAGTAAACCCCTCTGCCGTCCACTTGCGTCACGAGTGAGTAGGAGGCATTGCCAAGGTATTTGATAACCCCCTCCTTCTCCCCCTCTAGGGGAGTGTTCCTCCCTTGTGGGGAGGTTAGGTGGGGTTTTGTCAGATGATACATCAGCCTGTTAATCAGCTCCTGGGGATGCTCGGCACGCACACCCATCGCAAAACCTTTGGTCTCAAGTTTGACCCCCTCGGCGGCCAACATCCGGTACGTGTCATGCGCCGAGTGCCCGATCGCCAAAATGACAGGAGTTACAGTTTTACCTTTTTCCTCCCCTTGTGGGGAGGTTAGGAGGGGTTTTAGGCTCTCAATCTTCGTCTCAAAATGTATCTCGCCGCCGTGGGCAAGGATGCATTCACGCATGTTCTTGATAATCGTCGGTAGTTTATCAGAGCCGATATGTGCGTGTGCTTCGTAGAGGACGGTGTCCGGCGCTCCGAAAAAATGGAAGAGTTCCATCACTCGTTGCATGTTGCCTCTTTTCTTGGAACGGGAGAAGAGTTTCCCATCGCTGAAAGTGCCTGCGCCTCCTTCTCCAAAACAATAATTAGACTCGGGATTGAGGCCTTCGTTCCGGTTCAGCAACGCGATGTCTTTTTTGCGTTCGCTGACCTCTTTCCCGCGCTCGTAGATAATCGGTTTGATACCATGTTCGAGCAAAGTCAGTGCTGCGAAAAGTCCCGCCGGACCGCAACCGATGATGATAACCTGTCTCTCCGCGTTATGCACATCTTGAAAAACCGGTGGCTCATATAGCAAACCTCCCTCTCTTGAGGAGAGGGTC
>DEIW01000159.1:0-7226 GCA_002352705.1 Bacteroidales bacterium UBA2764
GTATCGGAGCCGCCACAGCACGCATGATCCTATCTGCTTTCACAGCGGAAGAGTTGCGTATGCTGATCGCCACGGGTAACGCCAAAGCGATGTCGAAAGTGAAAGGTCTTGGTACAAAGACTGCGCAACGTATCATCGTGGACCTCAAGGACAAGGCCATCAAACTGGATTTAGGCGGCGATCCGACGGAGATACCGATGTTAGATGTAGAGGCAGACAGCGGCGTAAAAGCAGAGGCCGTGAGTGCCCTGACGATGCTTGGTTTTGCAGCAGCAGCAAGCGGCAAAGCGGTAGACAAGATACTGAAAGGCGATCCTACGATGAAAGTAGAGGCGGTCATCCGCGAAGCCTTGAAAATGCTATAACATTTACCATTTGGTTATTTACCATTTAGCCATTTATTTCTGACATTGAAGAGAACAATACAACACATATTATTGGTTAGTCTGTTGCTGTGGTTGCCCCTTAGCGCCACAGGTCTTTCTGCGCAGAAAACGGAGAGGTCCAAGCCGAAGACACTGAAGGAGCTTGTAGCCGAGGAGAAAGCGCGTAAAGAGGCAGAGAAGGCCGCCCGCGAAGAAGAGAGAAGAGCGGCAGAGGAAGAGAAAGCGCGTAAAGAGGCAGAGAAAGCCGAACGCGAGGCAGCCCGCAAAGCCCGTGCGGAAAAGCTCAAAGCCGGCGAGGAACTGACTCCTGAAGAGGCAGCGGATTTTGTAACGGAAACGGACAGCAGTTACTGGGCTCCGACACAGGTCAGACAGATAGGAGCACAGAACTACGGCGAGTTGACGATGCCCAAATCCTCTATGGACCTGAACGATCCGGAGAATATAACCACGACCGTGGAATACCAGCCGGAGACGGGTACTTATGTCATCCGCACCAAAATAGGCGACACGGATATCACGACGCCCTACATGCTGACTCAGGACGAATACAACCAATACGCCGAGCGGCAGATTATGCACCAGTTACTGGCAACAGAAAATCGGCGAGGTAGAGCACAATAACGAGCGTAAGTTTGACATTACCGATATGAAATTCAATATCGGACCTGCAGACAAAGTGTTCGGTCCCGGTGGTGTACAACTGAAGATGCAAGGAAGTGCGGAATTACTCTTCGGCTTCAAGCATCAGCATATCTCCAATCCGTCTCTGACGCCGCGTGCCCGCAACAATAACATCTTCGATTTTGACGAGAAGATCCAAGCCAGCGTGCAGGGTAAGGTCGGTACTCGCCTCAATTTCAACCTCAGCTACAATACCGAAGCTTCGTTCTCCTTTGACCAGCAGAACCTCAAACTGAACTACAAAGGCGAAGAGGACGATATTATCCAAAGTATCGAAGCCGGTAATGTGACCATGGATTTACCGAGTTCGCTGATTCGCGGCAGCAAGGCGCTGTTCGGTATCAAGACAAACCTGAAGTTCGGGAAGCTGAAGATTCAGGCGTTAATCAGCCAGCAGAACAGCGAGGCACAATCGGTGAGCAGTCAAGGCGGCGCCCAGATGTCCCGGTTTGATATCGCGGGCGACAACTATGACGAGAACCGTCACTTCTTCCTGAGCCACTTCTTCCGTGACAATTTCGAGAAGGCGATGTCCAGCGTGCCCTATGTCTCCAGCGGCGTAGCCATCAACAAGATAGAAGTTTGGATCACCAACAAACGCGGCACATATGACCAAGCCCGTAATATTGTTGCTTTCTCAGATTTAGGAGAGACGAGCCAACACACGCTGTTGAACTGGGGTGCAGACCAGCGCAACGCTCCGGACAACAAGACCAACAGCCTGTACAACGATATTCAGGGCACAGGCTTCCGCGAGATAGACCAGACGAGCACCGTCTTAGGAGGGTTGAACGGCATGGAAGGCGGTATTGATTTCGAGAAAATCGAATCTGCGCGATTGCTGAACAGCAGCGAATATACGCTGAACAGTGCGTTGGGATACATCTCCCTGAAAGCGGCGTTGAACCAAGACGAGGTGTTAGCGGTAGCCTATGAATATACCTACAACGGCCAAGTTTACCAAGTGGGAGAGTTCTCCACCGACGGAAGCGAAGAGTTACGCGCCCCAAATGCGTTAGCCCTGAAGATGCTGAAATCAAGCGCCAACGCTCCGACCAGCAAGGGCCGAGGCACATGGGACTTAATGATGAAGAACATCTATTCGTTAGGTGCTACCAGTATCAATTCCGACAAGTTTGAGCTCTATGTGATGTACCGAAACGATTCCGTGGGAACGGATATGCAATACCTGACCGAAGGTTCCGTGAACGGCAAGCAACTGATTCGAGTATTGAATCTGGACCGTTTGGATCAAAAACACAATGTATCGCCGGATGGTCGTTTCGACTTCCTCGAAGGAATCACAATCATGTCCGCATCGGGTAAAATTATCTTCCCGGTATTGGAGCCTTTCGGCAGTTATTTAGCCAAACAGTTAGGCGGCGAGGGTACACCTCTTGCCAAGAAATACTGTTTCCCCGAGTTATACGACTCTACATTAGTAGTAGCTCAGGAGATGAGCGAGAAGAACAAATTCCGTCTGACGGGTAAATACAAAGGCACAAACAGCAGTGAGATACGCTTAGGTGCGATGAATGTGCCACGCGGTTCCGTGACGGTAACAGCCGGCGGTGCGACCCTTATCGAGAACGTCGATTACACCGTGGACTACACGATGGGAACGGTGACGATTCTTAACACCTCGATTCTGGAGTCCGGAACCAACGTAGATGTCAAACTGGAAAACCAGAGCACTTTCTCCATGCAGCGCAAGAGCCTCTTCGGCGCCCATTTGGAGTATGAGTTCAACAAAGACCTTGTCTTAGGCGGAACGATTATGCACTTACGCGAGCGTCCTCTGACGACCAAAGTGAATATGGGTTCCGAGCCGTTAGCCAACACTATCTGGGGTATCAACGGAAGTTGGAAAACCGAACTGCAATGGTTGACCAATGCGATAGACAAGATCCCATGGATCACAGCGACCGCTCCTTCTACATTCCAGATTAACGCCGAGTTTGCACATCTCATCCCGGGTCACACACGGGACGTAGGGGCTACAGGAACAGCGTATATTGATGATTTCGAGAGTACCACGACAAATATCGACGTACACTATCCGAACTATTGGTTCTTAGCCTCCACCCCGAAGAAAATCATTGATGCGGGAGGAATAAACCTGACCAAAGACACCGCGGCCTACAACAAAGACCGCGCCCATCTGGCATGGTATGCCGTAGACCCTATTTTCGGTTACCCGCAGACGAACACTCCGGATCATATCCGTAATGATTTAGCAGCTCTGAGCGACCACCGTACACGTATTGTCTATCAAGACGAGATTTATCCGAACCGCCAGGAGGCAAGTAACGTAGATACCAAATTAGCCGTATTGAACTTAGCCTACTATCCCGAAGAACGCGGACAATATAATATCTCCGCGAGCGAGATAGACGCAGACGGAAAACTGACCGACCCCGAGAAACGCTGGGGCGGTATGATGCGCAGGTTAGAGACTACTGATTTCGAGAAAGCAAATATCGAATATATCCAGTTCTGGTTGATGGATCCGGCGCTGACCAACCCCGACCATCCTACCGATTACAACGGAACACTCTATATCAACTTAGGTGACGTCAGCGAAGATATTTTAAGGGACGGTAAGAAATCTTTTGAGAACGGAATGCCGGTTTCCGATGCCGATGAAGGCCGTGTAGCCTCCACCTTCTGGGGACGTGTCCCCCGGACGACGAGTACCGTGACCGCATTCAGTAACGAAGCGGGTTCCCGAGAGAGGCAAGATATCGGTTTGGACGGTTTGAACGATGACCAAGAGCGTACATGGCCAGCCTACCAAGCTTATACAGAGGCTCTACGTTCAAAAGTGAACGCGGATGTTTTAAGCCGTTGGTCACGGGATCTTTTCTCCCCTCTCAATGACCCCGCCGGAGATAACTTCCATTTTTACCGCGGAACAGATTTTGACGAGCAGCAAGTCTCCATTCTGGACCGTTACAAACACTACAACGGTACCCAAGGCAACTCTCCCGCCACGGAGCAACAGACAGAGAGTTACGGAACAGCCGCCACTCTCACGCCGGACGTGGAGGATATCAATCTGGATAACACCTTGAACGAGTATGAGAAATACTACGAATACAAGATTTCTCTTGCCCCACATATGATGGAAGTGGGTCGTCAGCATATCACAGAGAAGAAAGTACGCAAAGTGACGCTGCGTAACGGCGAGACGGTAGATGTAACCTGGTATCAGTTCAAGATACCTCTCCGCGGCGACAGTGCCACCATGCAGCGCGTAGGCTCCATCCGCAACTGGAAATCCATCCGTTTCATGCGTATGTACATGACCGGATTCAAACACGAGACGTTCCTGCGTTTCGCAACGATGGACCTGGTGCGCGGCGAATGGCGTCAATACACACGTGACTTAGCCCCTGTTGGAACGCCTGATACCCAGAGCGGTTCCATCGACGTACAGACAGTGAATATCGAGGAAAACAGTACGCGTACGCCCATCAACTACGTACTTCCTCCCGGTGTAAGCCGCCAGACAGACCCGGGTCAAGCCCAACTTATCGCACAAAACGAGCAAGCGATGGTACTCCGCGTAACGAATCTGTCCCCTCATGACGCACGCGCCATGTACAAAAACACCGTATATGACATGCGCCAATACAAAAACCTGCAGATGTTCGTACATGCCGAGCAGTTGAGTGATTTAGACCCGAATCTCAAAGATGACGACCTGACCTGTTTCATCCGTCTGGGTAGCGATTTGCGGAACAACTATTACGAATATGAGATTCCGTTGAAACTGACCCAACCGGGCCTATACAATAATGATTCGGAGTCCGACCGGGCTATTGTATGGCCGGATGTGAACATGTTCAACTTCCCGCTCTCCGTCTTCACCAATGCGAAGACAGCCCGCAACAAAGCACGTCGGGCAGGAAACGAAGGTGTAGGCAACACCACACCGTATATTACCTATGACGATGCAAACGACAAGCCGCAGAACAAAATTACGGTATTAGGAAACCCGACACTGGAAGAGGTATCCACTATCATGATCGGTGTTCGTAATAACAGCCAGCATCAGGCGAGTGGTGAGATATGGGTGAATGAACTACGCCTAAGCCAGTTCAACGAACAAGGCGGTGTGGCTGCAATGGCTAATGCATCACTGGCATTAAGCGATATCGCACAAGTGAACGTAGCCGGACATCTGGAGACCGCAGGATACGGATCCATCGAATCAAATGTGATGGACCGTAACTTGGATAATTTCTACCAGATATCCGTGAGTGCAGCACTCGAAGCCGGACGATTATTCCCCGAAAAGGCAAAGATTCAGATGCCACTATACATATCTTACAGCAAAGAGGTTATCAGTCCGGATTACGACCCGTTAGACACCGATGTCAAGTTGAGCGAGAGCCTGAATACTTACAACACCAAGGAGGAACGCGACTCCATTAAAAAGATGACCAACACGGTACATGAGTCCACATCTTTCTCCGTAAGCAACCTGAAAGTAGATATCCACTCGAAGAAGAAGGATATGTTCTATGATCCCGCCAACTTCTCTATTTCCGCCTCGTATAACAAACAATCCGAGCACTCGCCGGAGTTGGAGACCAACTACTCTACCGACCATAAAGGTTCATTCCAATATGCCTATAATTTCAACCCGAAACCTTGGGAGCCTTTCAGCAAAGTAGAGAAAGTACAGAAAGTCAAAATACTGAAGGAAATGAATTTCTACTACCTGCCACAGTCATGGGGATTCAACACGAATATGCACCGTACCTTCAGTCATATGAAGATGCGCGATTTAGCCGGTAGCGCAGGTTCAAACATGGATTTGACCTTCAGCAAAGACTTCACATGGGATCGTAACGTAGATATCAAATACGACCTGACAAAGAACATGAAGTTCAGTTTCCAGTCGTCTTTCAACGCCATCATCGACGAAGGAAAATATACGCCGGAAATACTGAAAAACAGTTATTTCGATGCAGAATTCAACCACGACAAATACGAGGCCTGGAAGGATACAATCCAACGCTCATTAGGCCGTTTCGGCAAGCCTTACTCATATCAACAGATTTTCACCGCCAGCTGGAATGTACCGCTCAACAGAATTCCGTACTTGGATGCTTTGTCCCTGAACGGGTCTTATAACGCGAACTACAACTGGACTCGTACAGCCTCCACTACCTCCGGAACGGATTTGGGTAATACAGTAAGCTCTCAACAGACATGGCAAGTAGACGGAAGTATCAATTTCGAGACATGGTACGGCAAATCCAAATATTGGAAACAGATGACCCAGCGTTACGGCGGACGTAACAACCGACGGAACTTCAGACCCAAGACCTACACTCAGACGGTAGCATTGAAGAAAGGCGAGGCCATTGAAGTCACCCACCGTCTAAACAGCGAGATGCTGAATGTGAGCGTTTCGGATTCTACAGGCAAGACCATCCCCGTCTCTTTCCGTCCAGCGGGCAACACCAAGATCAGCATCACTCCTAAAGCTGATTGCGCAAACGCTACAATCACTGTAACCACTCGCGATCCGAACCAGCGTACTCCGCTACAAGTGACAGGCGATATGTTCGCATACTTAGGTACGATGTTCCGGCGTCTGCAGGTGACTTACCGCGAGACCAACTCCATGACCATTCCCGGATTTATGCCTGAGGCAGGATTTATGGGTCAACGCAGATCAGACGGAGCCTACGCTCCCGGATTCGATTTCGCCTTCGGATTTATACCGAATGACATGATGGAGCGCGTACAGAGACATCATTGGATTTCAGGTGATACGAGTGTGGTACAACCGGCCATCCGTGCGCATACGTCCGATCTTGACATCAAACTGACGATGGAGCCCTTACCCGGCTTTAAGATCCAGTTGAGCGGCAAACGTTACATGGCGCAATCCACCTCGATCATCTATAGCTATGGCAGTCCTCAGGAAACGATGACGGGTTCATTCAACATCACTCAAGTAGCTATCGGAACCATCTTCAGCCGTGTAGGCAAACAGGAGGAGAATTTCGCCAATAGCGCTTTTGACCGTTTCTTGGCAAACCGCGAGATTGTAAGTGAGCGTGTTCAGAACCAGTACGCCGGCACCACCCTTCCCGATGCAGGATTCCTAAGCGGGACACCGATAGCGGGCAAGAA
>DEIW01000159.1:7248-17974 GCA_002352705.1 Bacteroidales bacterium UBA2764
TGACCCGGCTACCCACGGCAGAATCAACAATAACTCCGCGGATGTGCTTGTACCTGCATTCTTAGCGGCATACACCGGTCGAAATGTCAACAGCGTCAGTCTGAATCCGTTCTTAGGCATACTTAACATCTTGCCTAACTGGTCTGTCACCTTCGATGGGTTAGGCCGATTACCATGGATGCGAGACCATTTCAAATCCGTGACTCTCACGCATGCGTACACCTGTAAGTATGCCATCGGCTCTTTCGGCAGCTATTCGACGTGGGTTGGTTCATCGGAAAACAACAAGCAGGTTGGTTTTGTGCGCGATGTAACCACAGATATGCCGCGTCCGTCATCGGCATATGATATCAGTAATGTATCGCTGACCGAGTCCTTCTCTCCGCTTATCGGCGTGAATCTGACGATGAAGAACTCACTGAACCTCAAGGCGGAGTATCGCAAACAACGAAATTTGACCTTGAATGTTACATCCGTGCAACTGACAGAAGGCCATACGTCCGAGTTTGTGATAGGTGGCGGATACACGATTAAGAACCTCAATTTTGTATCCAAACGCAGGGACGGAAGTGAGCGAAAAGTAAGCAATGACCTGAAGTTGCAAGTCGACTTCTCATATAAAGACGTGAAGATGCTACTCCGTAAGATAGAAGAAGGGATCACACAAGCGTCATCGGGCAACAAAGTGTTAGCGGTAAAGATCTCTGCGGACTATGTATTAAGCCAAAAGATCAATATCCAGCTCTTCTACGACCACCAAGGAACCACTCCGCTTATTTCATCATCCTACCCTGTTAAAGCCGATAATATCGGTATCAATATCAAACTCATGCTGACGAGGTAAAGGAAGGTGACATGTTTAAAGTCGGCATCATAGGACCGGAGAGCACGGGAAAAAGCACATTAGCCCGATACCTTTCCAAACGATATAAAGGAACGTACGTGCCCGAGTACGCGCGCACGTATGTGGAGCAAAAAGGGAACACTGATATAACATGGGAGGAATTGTGCCGGATAGCAAGACATCAAATAGAAGAGATGGAATCACTATCCCAAAGACCTGTTTCACTTGTATTCTTTGACACAGAACTGATTGTCACCAAAGTATGGTTTGAGTACGCTTTCGGTCAAGTACCGGAATGGTTAGAGGCAGCTATTCAGAAGTACCCGATGGATACATATCTTCTGACCAGCCCGGATATCTCATGGCACCAAGACGGTGCGCGATATAACGGTTCCGATGCTATCCGTCAGGAGTTATTTGCACGTTATGAGAAAGAGATTCAGGAGCTGGATATTCCATACTATATCATTGTACATCACTAAAAAAGCATCATAATTGCATTTTTTTGCCAAAATATTTGCATATATGAAAAAAATGTAGTACCTTTGCACCCGCTTTTGGAAAACGAAGTTTATCAAGCCCTTGCGGCGAAGAAAAAAGTTTTGCTCAATGGTGTAATGGTAGCACTACAGATTCTGGTTCTGTCTGTCTGGGTTCGAGTCCTGGTTGAGCAACAAAAGAAAGTCTCCGGTTGGGGACTTTCTTGTTGTTCATACCGGCTCTCACCCAGGTTATAATTTGAGGGCTAGGGCGATGAAATAAGTTCTGGGGATAGAAGGACCATAGATATAATTGGCGTCCCTATCAGCTCCTTTGTCAATATCTCTCTGGAATTGGTCAAGAACATTCTTGACACCTCCGCTTATTTCGAGGCAGTAATGTTTATAGAGATGGATATCATAAGCCAGGCGTAATCCCAAATCCCAGAAAGCAGGTGTCTTTGTTTCCTCATCTTTCTCTACATACCCGGCAAGATGGGGAACAAGCATCGACCCCGTAGCCTTGCCATTGACAGAGATTGTGAAATCTTTGAAAGGATGTATGTCCAAGAGCAGGTATCCATAGTTATCGGGGGTACGTAGCATACGTTTTTGCGGAGCGACTTCCGGACTCCATTTCTGGGGAGCTGTATACCGGCTATTTTGGAAGGTATATCCGGCCGAGAGTTGAAAGTTGAACGTAGAAAGTTGGAAAGAGAGTTTGCCTTCCAAATTAAGTCCACCGACCCAAGCAGCGGAAGCATTGGTTCTTGTAAAGAGGACATTTCCCTTCACATCAGTGCCATCCTCGCGCAAGAAGAAAACATCCTGAAGATAGGTATAAAAGCCTTCAGCTGTCAGATTGATTTCCCAATTCCCGAAACACCGATACCAGTCAACAGATAATGTCGCACTATGCGAGTACTCGGGACGAAGGTTCGGATGCAGCGAGATGAGCGCTACTTTTCCTCCCACAGCCGCAACATGCAAGTCTTCGTCGTATGCTTGAGGTGCACGATATCCACTGCTATATCCCGCACGCAGGACAAGTCCATGAACAGGAGTATAGCGGAATGTAGCACGGGGATTGACAACGACCTTCTTGAGCATATTATGTTTCTCAAGACGCGCTCCCAAGAGGACACTCCACTGATCGTTTTTCCATTCATTCTGGACGTAGGTACCAAAGACATGCACATCCTGACTGATGCGACGGTTATAGCCGAGCATACGATCACGCAAACCATTAAAATTATACTCTGCTCCAACCGTGAGATCACCGCTCATGCGTCCACAGGGATAGGAGAACCGGTATTGAAGTCCGGTATTTGAAGTAAGATCGGAACTGCGTCCGTAAGCGGCTGTATCCTGCCCCGCTCCAAAATAACTCTCCCGCCCGATATGCTGGATAGCCGAATAGGCGGATATGAAATGCTTGCTGTCAGGCGAGAACCAATCAAAAGCCAGCGAACCGGCATTGATATTATGCCTGAGTTGTTCAGCAATATCCGCCTTGTGAGGTTCCTCGTCCCGCTTATTACCACCTCTGCGATAATCGGTTGTATGATGATATTCGGCGGTAATCTTGCTATACGCGGATGTCTTAAAGAAGACGCGTGTCCCGGCCGTAGTAGATCGCAGTGCCGGGGTCTCACTGAAGCCATCGTTATCCCTGTCATAAGCACTGCGGGTACGATGATTGGCATAGAGATAGGCTCCTATCTTACGATTCTCACTCATGACAGACGCATTGAGATCCGTATTGTTATCGTACCCAGTATGTTCGTTGATATTGGATGTATTCGCTATATTGACAAAATTACGGACGGGTTCTTTGGTTATAATATTTACCACTCCGGCTATGGCGTTAGCTCCATAGACAGCAGATCCGCCCCCGCGCATGACTTCGATGCGGTCAATCATCGCCGCGGGTAATTGTTCCAATCCGTAAACAGAAGCCATGGAAGAAAAGACGGGGCGCGAATCCATGAGAATCTGGGTATATTGCCCTTGCAGGCCATTAATGCGCAATTCCGTTTTGCCACAGTTGCTGCATGTATTCTCAACTCTCAAGCCGGGTTGGAATCCCAATGCATCAGCAGCGCAACTGACCGCTGTCGTCTCGAAAAGCTCGGGTGACAGCACATTGACTATAGTAGCTGTCTCCTGACGTTTAGTAGCATACCTGTTAGCAGTAACAACCACACTATTGAGTTGGGTAGAGACCTCATGTATAACCGCCTTCAGTTCTACCGTTTTATCTTGAACCAACGTAACCGGCAACTCCACCGTTTCATAACCAACATAGCTAAATATAACGGTTTGTTTTCCGATGGGCAAGTCCTTTAACAAATAATGGCCGGATTCATCGGTGACCGTACCGATATTCGTTCCTTTTAATTGCACATTGACGTATGGCAGGTGCTCGCCTGTTTTCTCGTCCAATACATGCCCTGTCAAATGAGCGTCATATTGGGCATACAAACAGGAAAACGGGAAAATTATAAGCGCAAAGATAAGTTTCTTATTCATCTTTCTTCTCTAAATCATATCTGAATCCGACATACACTTTCCATCCCATAGTAGGCGCACAGACCATCGAAGCATCGAAATCGGGACTGTAAGGATGGAAACTGTCAATAATCGGATTATGTTGCTTGAAATTCGTCATATTTTCTGCGCCGACATAGAGGCTGCAGGTACGGAAATATTTAGTAATCTGCGCCATGAGCTGAGGATACCAATTGATTGGCACGGGCGTGCCATATCCACCGCGCATGTCGCCATATGCCGTAAAACCGTCCGGCATACGGGAGATACCGTTAAACTGGGCGGTTACATCAAACTGCCATTTCTTAAGCGGAGTCTGGTAAGAGGTAGTAATCACTCCTTTGAACCGGTTGGTCAGTGCTTTTGTCCGCAGAGAGTAATTTCCCTCAACATCCATTGTTGTCTGACGTACATCAGTCCATCGGAAAGCCGCGGTCCATGTCCAGCCACGTAAGACCTCCATTGAGAGTTCTATCTGTGCACTATGAGCGAAAGATTTAGCATTTGGGATATCCGACTGGTTACAGATATACACGGCATGCGGGTCACGATCCATATCCACAATAAGCGAATTAAGGAAATGAGTGTAGTAATATTCTCCGGAGAGTTGCAACTCGCGACGTCCTACAGGAATATAAAAAGTAGTACTGATACCGGCGTTCACAGCCCGCTCCTGACGAATATCATCATTCATCTTCAACTGCCGGCTGGAAGGCAGGATATAGGCATTGTCTGCGATTGCGTTCGGGGAGCGATAGCCCATCCCTGCNNCACTTCCACGGATTACCCACCAATGCCATGGAGTATAGCGGATATTGGCGCGTGGAGTGACGAAAAATCCATAACGTGTAGAGTAATCCGCCCTCACGCCGGTCACCAACGATAACTTCTCTGCATACGTGTAACTGTACTCTGCAAAAACGCCGGCTGTCAACTCCTGACGATCCAACAGCAACCCTGCCCCATTGATCATCAGGTTTTCGCCATACTTATCATAGTTTACAGACAGTCCTGCTGAGAGACGATGATCATTATCTATCAGACCTGCTCCTTCCCAGTTTCCCTGATATATGGCATTAAGATAGGCATTCAACTGGTCCGCCTTCCAATTCCGCAACCCGTATGTGTTATCTTGATTATGGTAGCTGATAGCCGTGATAAGAGCCACCGACGAGCCGCTTTCTTCATCAAAAACATAGCCGTTTTTCAGGAATCCTTCGACACGCCAGGTATTCAGATTGATGCGATAAGGATTGGCTATAGAGTCCGCTAACTGCCCACCGCGGCGTCTGTCAAACAAACCCCGTACAAAGGCCTGGAAAGTATATTCGCCATGACGGTAAAACCATCGGTTTGCCAGATTGGCATTCTGAATCTTAGGCATATCCACGAATGAATCGTGATTCTCATCCATTGCCATAAAACTTTGCCCGTAATGTGCCAAAATTCCGGTGTAAAGGGACTGAGGGGATATCTTCCATCCTCCCATAATATTCGCTTCAGCCATCGTCTCGCTGTTAACCATGAGGTTGACAGAGAGAGGATTTTGGGTCTGAGGTTTCAATAGTTCCACATTGATTTGTCCGGAAGTAGCCTCATAACCGTTAATGACAGACGATGTGCCTTTACTCACCTGAATGGAACTCATCCACGGACCGGGGATATATTCGAGTCCGAAATTCTGCGCCAGGCCTCGTACGGCAGGGGTGTTCTCCTGAATAAGCTGGACATATGTACCGCTTAATCCGAGGAGACGGATCTGCTTTGCTCCTGTTGCTGCATCAGAATAGGCGACATCCACGGAGGCGTTGGTTTCAAAAGCTTCGCTGAGGTTACAACATGCCGCTCTGCATAGCTCCTCTACACCGATTGTTTGAGTATCAAAAGCAGACTCCCTCAATCGTAACACTCCGGCTTTACGTTCCGTGATAGTGACTTCGTCCAGTATGGTCTCATCCACCAGAACAACGGTCAGCGGCTTGCGATTCAGGACAAGAATAGTATCGCTATGACAACCCACAAAAGAAACGACCAGACGGTTGGTTGTTTTGACGGGCATGATAGTAAAAGTGCCGTCCACGCCCGCTGCCATTCCTACGCCCGTATTTTCCCAGTACACATTTGCACCGACAAGCGGTTCCCCATGTTCATCCAATACCACGCCGCTAATCTGCGCTTGGACACAAGCACAGAAAAGAATCATCATTCCGACTAATACCTGCTTAATTTTCATAACTATTTCTGTAAATCGGGCACAAAGGTACTATTTTTTTCCGACGTGCGCAATACCTAAAAGTGGGTAATTCCTGTAAAAAAAGAAAAAAATACTTGTTTTTTTCAAAAAAAAGCAGTACCTTTGTGCCGATTATGTATAAGTCAACCGATAAAATATGTGATTTGATGTCGCACGAAGAAGATGCGATACAAATCATCAGCCGCTTCGGGCTGGAGATGGGTGTAGGGGAACAGACCATAGAACAGGTATGTCATCTACACAATGTCCATACGCCTACTTTTCTGGCTATTGTCAATTACAAAGTCTTCCGCCAGCGTGCCGTACCCGAGAATATTGATCTTCCTACCCTACAGCGGTATCTGCACAATGCTCACAATTATTTCTTGAATTTTCGTCTGCCTCGGTTGCGGAGGGCACTTGTGGAAGCTATCATTCCGGCAGACCCCTCGACAAAGATCCCGGGGTTGATTTTGCGATGCTATGATGAATTTGTAAATGAGATTCGCACTCATATCGAGCATGAGAATGCCGGACTATTTGAGGAGCATGAGCATGACGATGAGCGCATCACAAGCAAGTTGACGGAGATTAAAAATCTGATTATCAAGTATTATCCCGGAGTCCCTCGTCCAATAAATGGAGAAAAAATATCCCCGGACAACGAATCCATTACCTATCTTCTTATCAGCGTGATGAGCGACCTATGGCACACGGAGCAGGATTTTTCGGACCATTGCGCCATTGAAGATGATATTTTGCGTCCCGCGCTTTTACTGAAAGAAAAGGAGACAACAAGAGGTCAAAAAGCGTCTCTTGTCCAGTCTAAGGACACGGAAGAGTTGAGCGACAGGGAACGCGATGTATTAGTACAAGTGGTGCGCGGGTTAAGTAACAAAGAGATTGCCGATGTGCTATGCATCTCTGCACATACGGTAATGTCCCATCGCAAGAATATAACACGCAAACTGAATATCCATTCAACTGCCGGCTTGACTATCTACGCCATTGTAAACCATCTGGTGGATTTGAATAGTCTGGAATAAGCCGTTCGTTCATTAACGCTCAAAAAGCCGCAGTAGCGCTAATTTCTTTTTTCCTGTTTCACCTCCATAAGGATGTTCGCGCAGTGAAAGATTAAAGAACGTACTGCCTTTGAGTACCGTTTGCGGGTGAGTGAACTCACGGAAACCCCATTCTCCATGATAAGCCCCCATGCCGGAATGACCGGTTCCGTTGAACGGAACGCCTTTCACCATCATATGAATGCACACTTCGTTGATGCAACCGCCGCCGAACTGCTGCGTCTGCATCACCCGGTTTGCCCATTTCATATCTTTCGTAAATAGATACATCGCCAGCGGGTGCTCGCGATCCGCTATTACTTCCATTAGTTCATCTGCCTCCGCATCCTTGAACGGCACAATAGGCAAAAGAGGGCAGAAGAGTTCGTGCTGCACAATAGACTCATGGATATCTACAGGATAAATCATCGTAGGCGCATATTTCCGCGTTTCTCGCACCCCTACTCCGCCAAATACAATCCTGTTTCGGTATTCTTCTGCTAATCCGGCACACTTGTCATAGGCGGCTGCCGTAATGAGTTTGGGATATTCTGGATTAGTCTCCGCATGCTCTCCTATCTGCTTCACGAAAGCTCTTTTCAACTCTTCCATGAACGGTTCTGCTACTTCTTCTGCTACTGCTATCTGGTTGATATTGATACATATCTGCCCGGCATTGGTCAGTTTGAAGAATGCTATCTTCCTTGCGGCATCTTTGAGGTCTGCATCTGCCCGGATAACGCACCAGTTACCGGTTTCGCCTCCTAACTCAAGAGCTACAGGAGTGAGGTTTTTGGCGGCTTCAGAAAGAACATGCTTTCCGACAGCCGGCGAACCGGTATAGAAAATCTTATCAAACCGTTGTGACAGACACATGTCTGCTACATCATGGCCGCCGTCAATTAAGGTTACATATTCTAGAGGAAAGACTTCTGCGAAAAATCGCTTGAGAACCGCCGTACTGGCCGCTGATTTGGAACTGGATTTAATGACTACTGTATTACCTCCGCACATAGCCGCTGCAACTACTCCTATCGTTAGCAAAATGGGGAAATTGAACGGACTGATTACCAAAGACACGCCATAAGGCATCTTATAAACCTTGGTTATAAGACTCGGGAAACACATCCAACCGCTGAAATGCCGTTCAGGACGTGCCCATCGTCTGAGACCGCTAATCATCTCATTGATCTCAACAATGATTGGACCCACATCACATAGATATGCCTCCACCTCACTTCTCCCAAGATCTTCCGAGAGAGCCTGAACAAACTCGTCCGCATGGGCGGTCACGGCGGCTTTGAGTTTCTTTAGTTGCTGGATACGCCATGCTACAGGCAGGGTCGTACCTGTCCGGAAGAACTTTCTCTGGGCTGAAACGATGTCTCGGATTGATTGCTCGGTATAATTATTCATTGGGCTATTGTTTTAGGTCATTATCGTTCACCAGTGACTTATAAAATTCCGGGAAACGCGTTTGTAGCGACACGGGACGGTTGTTCTCGAAAAAACAATGCGTGCTTTCGGCAGTACATACTACCACCTCACCTACCTTCATGACATACGCGAAAGTAATTTTAAGATTGCTTGCTTTCGCTACCTTCAGGTCTATTGAAATAACATCCTTGAACGTGGTAGGGTGCTTGTACTGACAACTGAGAGATACTATCGGCGACACTACCCCTTCTGCTTCCATGCGTTCAAAGCCATAACCTAACTGGTCCATCCAGTCTATGCGGGCTTCTTCCATAAACCGGATATAATTGGAATGGTGCGTGATTCCCATCCGGTCACATTCATAATAATTTACACGACGTTGATACGGTTTCATCCTGGCTTATTTTTAATGATATTTCTCGTGACAAAGATGGATGTACATGGTATTCGCCTCACGCATCCAGCAGTATTGCCATTTGGAATCGCGGAAGAAAACTTCCGCCTTCTTAAAAAACTCCAGTGCTTCTTTCTTATTGCCAAAAGGTTTTGGAGCGTAGAAATGACAAGTTCCGTAGTAACTCAAGACCAATGGGTCTTTAGGTGCTTTTTGAACAGCATCTTTCGCTAAACTCATCGCCTTGATGGGATGGATAGACTCTTTCAATCGTAACTCATAGACATATACAGCACTCATATACATCTCATAATGACCAGCTGGCAGTTTGTCCTTCAGGGACGCTACATTCTTTCGGAACTGAGCCACATACGGCCGTGCGGCATCTTTATCCTCTGCCATCACCGCTGCACAATAGCCGTATTCATAGGCTAAGGCATGAACATCCGGCAACAGACGATTAGAGGCAAGAGAATCCAGATAATGTTTCCATACCGACATGTCCTCTGCCTGATATGCATCAAACAAATCCCTATCCGCCGAAAAATCTTGGGCGGATAGGGTCATGCTAAAAACTATCAGGAGAAACAGCAAGGCTCTCCTGATATTCGTCTTTCGACTTTCGACTTTTGACTTTCGACTTCTGTACATTTATTTTCCTCTTTCGAGCAACAGCGTCCTTGTCGGCTGGTCGCATACCTCTGTCGGACCGTAATACTGGATTGGACCCGGATAGATATAGCTGGTCTCAGGATCTGCCCAATCCTCACGATGTGCTTGCAGATACTTGAATGGTGCTCCATTCAGATCCACAAGGGCTTTCTGGATAACCGGTTTCATCTTGCCGTTGCGTTTCTCCATGTTCATCATCATCGTGATGGGCACACCGCCGGCAATCCACTCGGCAGCAGGTTTGGTCAGGTTGCGGACGAGCGACATGTAGCCTGTCTTGCCGGCTGCTATCAGATGCGTAGCGGTCACGCCGATCGAGTAGCAATAGTCCGCATCGAAGTTGGACGGCATGGCGCAGCGGCCCTCGTAACCGAAGAAGTGGTTGAGAGCGGAGAACTTGCCTTTGTACTCGCCGTTCGCTTTGAGAACAGCAAGACGTTTCTGAACCATCTCAATCAGCAGTTTCTCGGTCTCGATCTGGCTTACCATCACGTTTCCGTGAGGGTCGCGGTCGAGCGTCAGCTGACGGGCGATACCCTTCGGCAGCGAACGATAAAGGGCACATGAAGCCGGACTAAGCATGCTCTTGACATATTCGCGTTTGGCGTCGTCGCCGTCCAGACTGGTGAACTCCTCGTTGTTGGCAAGCATATCATTCAGTTCCTGAATCAAAACACGCATGGCAGGAATGAATTCAATCAGGCCTTCAGGAATAAGGATAGTACCGAAATTCAAACCGGCGTTAGCACGCGTAACAATGACTTTGACGATATCCTCTACTATATCGTTCAGGGTCATATTCTTGGCCTCTACCTCCTCGCTAATCAGGCAGATATTCGGTTGGCTCTGCAGCGCGCACTCCAGCGCAATATGGCTGGCCGAACGGCCCATCAGACGGATGAAGTGCCAGTATTTCTTCGCAGAGTTAGCATCGCGCTGGATATTTCCGATCAACTCAGCATAAGTCTTACAAGCGGTGTCGAAACCGAACGAAGTCTCAATCATCTCGTTCTTGAGGTCGCCATCAATGGTCTTCGGGCAACCGATCACCTG
>DEIW01000159.1:18056-18181 GCA_002352705.1 Bacteroidales bacterium UBA2764
GAGTCGTCGCCGCCGATGATGACTACCGCCTTGATTCCCAACTGCTTGCAGATCTCGATTCCGTTGTCAAACTGCCAAGTCTCTTCCAACTTGGTACGGCCAGAACCGATGATGTCGAAGCCGCC
>DEIW01000068.1:0-12139 GCA_002352705.1 Bacteroidales bacterium UBA2764
GTTATATCGAGCATCTGGGCACGGGTACTACGGATATGATTGCCGACTGCGAAGCTTTGGGGCTCCGTACACCCGAATTTATCCAAGCGGACGATTTCCGAACGATTATCTATCGCCAGGAAAAAGTAACAGACCCAACCGAAAAAGTAACAGAGCAGGGGCAAAAAGTAATAGAGCTCGGCAAAAAAGTAATAGAGCAGGAGCAGAAAAGTAACCAAGCTGAACAAGAAAGTAACCAAGTGCGTTTAACGGCAAAGCAACGAAAAGTGTTAGAGTTTTGTGATGTGATGCCGCGAACAGCCCAAGAAATTTTAGAAATGGAAGGTGTAAAATACCAAACGCGCACTCTGCAACAATATGTAACCAAATTAGTGCTTGCTGGCCTTCTGCGCCCGACCACCACGCATAAAAACGACTCCAACCGTCGTTACATCACCGCCCATCCCTCCACCGACCGATGACCGGGACACAACCGAGGGATGACCGTGAAACAAAACAAAAATAAAAAACAGATATAAACTGATACATACATAAATACAGCGCATAGCGCAACAGGCATATACCTTTAACAACGAGTCGGCAAAACTAATAGTAGGAAGGAGATATATGTCCCTGCTATCCGTGTCTTGGCATGGGTAAGCGGGGTATTCCTACAAGTTTGCCGACTCTGTTGTTTGCCCCGCTTGCCTGTGCTTTTTTCTCTTCCCGAGAATACCGGACCGGATAGCCATTGCTATTCGGTTTTTTGATTTTTATGGCTTTAGAACGCAAAATATGGACTAGAGATGAGCTGATTTTAGCTCTCAGCGTATATTTCCAACTTCCGTTTGGACGGTTGAACCGTACCACACCGGAAGTGAAGGAGTTGGCGCGTCTTATCGGTCGCACAGATAACTCGGCGGCATTGCGTCTTGTTAATTTTGCTGCCTGTGATCCATATATTACCGAATCTGGGCGAACGGGAATGCCGGCTGGCAAAGCCGTTTGCGAACCTATCTGGAATGAGTTTGCCAATGACAAAGAGCGTCTGTTTATAGAGGCACAGCGCATAAAAGCACAACTACAGAACAAAAGTATTGAGGATTCATTGCATATCACGCCTAAAGAGTTAGAAGGCAAGGAGCGAGAGGCGGTTATTCGTCAAAGAGTCAATCAGTCGGCTTTTCGGTCAATGATTCTTTCCAATTACGAAGGGCGTTGTGCAATAACGGGCATAAACATTCCGGAGTTACTGGTGGCAAGTCATATTATCCCATGGGTAGATAGTACGCCCCAGCAGAAACTTAATCCGGAAAACGGCATTTGTCTATCTGCGCTGTATGACAAAGCATTTGACAAAGGATTCATCACTATCTCGCCGGACGATTACACTGTTTGTTTGTCCTCTGCGCTGCGGGAATACGAAACACAAGATTATTATAATACACATTTCGGCAGCATTGCCGGACATAAATTAATCATGCCAATAGAGCACATCCCTAATCGTGACTATTTGGCATATCACAGAGACAGAATTTTTAGGGGAAATTAATTAAAATACTAATACATTATGCCATATAAAATTGCTTCGTTATTCTCTGGATGCGGAGGATTAGATTTAGGTTTTACAGGAGGATTTGACTTTTATCAACATCATTTTGAAAGATTAGATACTAATATCGTATTTGCAAATGATTTTGATATAGATGCCCAAACTTGTTATAATTCGAATCCTTTGTTGGTTGCTGATGGAGTCCCCTGCTTATTACAAGACATCCGTACTGTTGATACAAACAATATACCTGATTTTGATATTTTGCTCGCAGGTTTTCCCTGTCAACCTTTTTCGAATGCAGGGAACCGTAAAGGTGTAAATGATGATAATGGACGCGGGACATTATTTGAGGAATGCGAACGTATTTTGAAGAGTAAAATAGATACCGGTATCCCTCCAATGGCCTTTGTATTTGAGAATGTAAGAGGAATAATGTCTTCTAAAATGAATTCTGGAATATCTGTTCCTGAAGAAATTAGAAATAGAATGCAAGCACTTGGATATAGCGTATCAATGCAATTAGTGTGTGCCAGTGACTATGGAGTTCCACAGAAAAGATATAGGTTTTTAATTATTGGCACTCGTAATGATCTACCTCAATTTGATTTTGAAACCATGAACCGCATAATAAACGAATATAATATTCCATCAGAAAGGCAAGGTACATCTGAAAAACTCTTATTGGGGAGTATTATGCAAGGACTCGAAGGGATAGAAAATAGCGAGTATTGGGAATATAGTAAAACGACACAGGAAATGGTAGAACACATTGGACCGTGTGAACATGGGAACGATATTCTTCCGTTATTTGCAGGCGATTTCCATAAAGAGGATTTGCCTCCTGTTGCGTTCGAAGGACGCTCTTGGAAAAATGTTCCATATGAGTTATTAACTCCACGCTTTAGGAAAATTGCTGATGATCCTCAAAAATATCATGCTCCGAAGTTCTTTAGACGTTTTGCATATGGAGAAATAAATGGAACAATAACAGCATCTGCCCAACCAGAAAACTGTGGAATTACACATCCTGTTGAAAACAGAAGATATACAGTAAGAGAAAGTGCTCGCATTCAGTCTTTCCCTGATAATTATTCGTTTTCTGCAATACCATTGCAATCACGTTACAAAGTAATAGGGAATGCCGTTCCGCCTATTTTAGGATGGGTAATTGCAAAATCATTAATAGAAACTATACAAAATTAAAACTATGGCATATTTATCAAAAAAGACGCTATTAGAAGCGTACAAAGTCTTATCTGAATTATCTGAAGACCCTACAGTGCAAGGTGCTACACAAAAGGTTAGCGCCATTCGCTATTTTTTAGCGCTTGATATGTTCTATAAAAAATTTAATCGCGAATGTAATACACGAGATGCCGATGACAAAGCCGCATTTATTGCAAATGTAAATACTATTGTCGCATTAGAAGATAATTGGTACACAACTAATTTCTATGCACCCTTAACTTTTCATCAGGGAGATAGTGCTGTCGGTAGTAATTTCTATTCAGTCGGTGCCGTAAAAAATTCACTAACTAACCCTGCCATAAAAATTAATTATCCACAAAGGGGTAATAAACCTTTGTTTGAAATACAAAACGGCATTTTATACGAACGAGAAGATTTTCTAGAGAATTTCACTTTTTATGTACCAAATAATAAATTCAGATGTGCCTTAGCATTGTGGATATGCAGAGAGCGAAAGGTTCGAATGGAAGATATCTATTCTACACTAAAAACACAAATAGAGATACTTTTCTCGGAAAAAGTAGCAAAGATTTTATTGCCATCCAAAGACTATTTTACAGAAGCCACACGAGAACTAGAATTGTCAACCGAATTTACTATGGCAACAATTACACCGGATGATATAGAGAATTTATTTCTAAAGAAAGAAAAAAATATAAATCATACAACTGATATCACCTCTTATCTCCCCTATCTGACGGCATTGCGGACAAAGCCGTTTATGCTGTTAGCGGGAATATCGGGAACGGGTAAAAGCCGTATCGTGCGGGAATTAGCTTTCAAGAGCTGTCCAAAGTTCTTGCAAGACCAAGACGGGACAACACCGGGCAACTATTGCATGATCGAAGTGAAACCGAATTGGCATGACTCTTCGGAATTGCTTGGATATTACAGCAATATCGCCAAACAATATGTTTTTACGGATTTTGTCAAATTCCTGCTCAAGGCAAAACTATATAGCGATGTACCTTTCTTCGTTTGTATGGACGAAATGAACCTTGCTCCCATAGAACAATATTTTGCGGAGTTCCTCTCCGTATTAGAGACTCGCAAACAAACAGAGTCGGGCATCAAAACAGGCGCTTTGGTAAAGGGACAATATTTCAAACGGATCAAATCTGTTAATGAATATGACAATGTACAAACAGATGCAGATGTCTATACATTATTAGAAATTCCCATTACTGCCAAGCAAAAGGAAGAACTTGCCAAGACCAATAGTCTGAAAACAGAAGGTCTGACTTTGCCGGAGAATGTCTTTGTTATCGGAACGGTTAACATGGATGACACGACGCATCAGTTCAGCCGTAAGGTGCTTGACCGAGCCATGACCATTGAGATGAACGGAGGCGAGTTGAAAGATATGTTCGGTCACTCCAGCGATTTGGAATATCTGCCGGAAGAAAACGTGTGGAAGATAGATCAGTTCAAGCCCAAACATGTTAATGCGGATGAGGTTCTGGAAGAGCATATAGATTCAAACGGAGATCTGGATGAAACAGGAATTGCGCTCAAGACACAATTAGCCGACAAATTGGACGCCATCAACCAAGTATTAAAAGACACTCCGTTTGTGGTAAGTTACCGTGTGCTGAACGAATTGGTTATTTATGCCGGCGTGCTGCTGGATGACGGCAAGGGAATGGATGAAGTCATCAACGATGCTGTGGACCAGATAACACTCATGAAGATTTTGCCACGTATCGAAGGAGACGAGGACATGCTGGGCAATGCGAAAGACGAGAACAACCGCCTTTACCGACTGATGAAAGTGGTGGGTCCGCAATCGCAAGCCAAACTCAGAGAAATGAACCGCCGGCTGGAATCCGGATTCACCCGTTTCTGGCCATAACAGCCTGTTCCATATAACTTATGAGAGAGCAGGAGGTTTTGCGATATTGTTTACAGGAAGGCGACACAAGCATTGCTATCTGTATCACTACCGACGAGCAGAGTACAGACAGTGCATGGACGCGTTTCAAAGGGAGACTCCGCTACCGCGCAGAGATGACGGGAGCGGAAGTGAACCCGTACACCTATTGCAAATACACGGCTTCTGACAAATACCAACTTGATTTTCTATACCGCCCCGCAGATATTCCGAATGAATTACTACCCGCGACAGGGAAAGAGTTATGGCCGGTCATCTACGAGACTAACGAATACTGGATAAGTGTCCGTTTTGAGGGCATAGACAGAGATTCGGCTCATGTGCAACATGTCCGGGCGGATGTAGAGGATGCATTCAAGACCGTTTGGGACAGCAACGGAACGACGTGTACCATCTCCGGCAAACTGTCCTTCCTGAACGAACCTGGGCTGTTCCGGCTGGGAATAGTATATAGCAAGAATGGTATCCGGCACGAAGATTTTATAGCCTTTCATGTGGTCTCTCCGAAACTGGATGTCAAGAACGACTACCAGTCCATTCTGCAGACCGTCAACCGCGAGCTGGAGAAAGACGTGTTCCGGTACCTGAGTCTGACTGTTCAGCAGATGAGTCCGAGCCGTGACAGGTCCAAAGACCTGCAAATATGGATGCAAGTGTTCGAGAGTCTGGCTGCTGACTATATTAAGAATATCGTCCGTATCATCAAAAATCCCCACTCCAAAGTACGCACGATCGAGGAATACAAGAAAGCAGATCGTATCCACCGCTGGACTCCGGCAATGGAGGAGACTTTTCGCGAGAAACAGAAAGAAGGTGTGCTGGACAAATACTATTTCCGCAACGAGATATATGACACCACGGTTAACTCCATGGAAAACAGGTTTGTCAAATATACCCTGCAGCATGTGGGCAAACGTCTGAATGAGGTGTTCTCCAAAGTACTGACCAAAAACAATACGGAAGCCTCCGACAGTTTGCGGGACAAATGGATGAAACACCAGGCATCCATAAACCATCTGCTGCGTCATCCGTTCTTCAGTCATGTAGGGCGGTTCGAGGGCATGCAGCATGAATCGCTGGTTCTGCAAAGCCGCATGGGTTACCAGCAAGTGTACAAAGACTGGCTCAAGCTGAAGAAAGGAATAGATATTTTTGAAGGCACAACCAACGTCGGTGTCATGCAGATATGGGAGATTTATGAACTATGGTGTTTCATCAAAGTGAAAAACATGGTCTGCCGTATTCTGAGTAATAACGGGCAGTATGAGTTGGCCACCGACGAACCACACGGACCGCTCATTCATTACAGCAAAGAGAAGAAAATAGATTATACGCTGCAAATCAATTATCCGGATGAATGGGGTATGCAAGGACGGTTCGTGACACTGCATTACCAGCATATTTACAACCGGCACAGCGGAACACAACGCACTTTCACCACAGACAACCGTCCGGATATTGTGCTGAATATCCACCAACCCGGTCAGGAAGAACTGACTTATCTGTTTGATGCCAAATACCGGGTATGGAGCGATCCTCAGTTGGACAAAGAAGTGGAAGAACAGGATGCGGCAGATTGGGAGCAGGAGCTGGCAGGCAAAGAGCGGCTGCTTGGAGCCGACTATCCACCCAGCGATGCCATCAACCAGATGCACCGGTACAGGGATGCCATCTATTATGGTTTGGACGAAAAAGAGCGACCGAAAAACAAAGAAATCATCGGCGGATATATCTTGTTCCCCGGACGGGCAAAAGGCGATGTAACAAGATACTTCGCCACTTCAATCAAGAAAATCAATATCGGCGCCTTCCCGCTGCTGCCATTCGGATTGGCATCTGAGGAAAAGTCCTCGCAAACACCTGACTTTGAGCCGGAAGGCCAGGAATTATACAACCACCTGAAATCTATTCTTGTAGAAAAGAGGAACGTGTACGCGCACGTGAAGGATGCCGTTCCGCAACGGGGATTACATTACGAGAAAGGCGATGCCAATGAAGATATTGTATATGTAGGAACAGTTAAGTCCAACAATAAATGGATTACTGATTTCAAAAATCATTGCGCCAATATATATTACACCGGAGGCACAGAAGATTTAAGCGGCTTAGACATTCAATCCGTCCGGTACTTTATGCCTTTGGTCAACGGGTATATTGACGGTATATACAAGGTATCTGCTATCAATGTAGCACGAAAAAGCCAAATGCAAGCACAGAATGACAATCCAGACGATGGAGTACGCTTGTTTATGATGTTGGATGAATATATTCCATTTGGAGAACCTGTTAACGTGTTCAAAAGAATAACTAACGGCAAGTTCTATTCGATGCGGGAAACTAAAGATAAATACCAATATTTCAAAAACAATCCTATATAAAATTGCCCATACAAGAACCTTTATGGATAAGAATCGCTATTACACTGAACTGCTTGACCTGCAACTGAGTCAATGCACAGACGAAAACCGCTTTCTGGAATTTAAATCCAATTATCAGGATGTGGATAAACTCGGTAAATACATATCTGCCCTGTCTAATGGCGCATGTTTGGAAAACAAAGATTATGGATATTTATATTTTGGAATAGAGGATAACACACATGAGATCAAGGGTACTACGTTTGACTATGCGCAACAAAAAGCAGCAGGAAACCAAAATATGGAATTGTATTTGAGGAGAATGATTACTCCTAAAATCAATTTTCAGATAGATGAATTCCTATATAATGACACTTTTAGAATCGTTGTTTTCGTTGTCCCAGCGGCATGTGGAGAGCCAACAACTTATATGCAAAAACCATACATCAGGGTAAATAGCCAAACAACAGAATTATCCCCTTACATTGATTGGACACGGCAAATATATAATTCCCGGACAGACTGGACCAAAGAAATAATAAAAGAGGCCTCTATTGATGACATTGACCCTCATGCGCTCCAAATGGCTAAAGATGCGTATAGATTACGCTTCCCCAATTATGCCAACGAAGTAGATACATGGGATAATGCAACTTTCATGGATAAAGCCAAACTGACTATCAACGGACAAATTACAAGAGCAGCATTACTGCTGATAGGGAAAGAAGAGGCGGCACATTACCTGAATCATATAGCCCAAATTGTATGGCGTTTGCAAACTGATGAAGAAACGGCAGGCGACATCTTCACCATTCCATACCTCGTATCTGCCAATGCTTTGTTGTCCAGAATTCGGAATTACAGAATCAAAATATATCCCCGGAACAGCCTTATCCCCGCAGAAGTATGGAAGTACGATACGGAATCTATATTGGAAGCCCTGTATAATTGTATAGCACATCAAGACTACACAAAGAACGGACGTATTGTCGTTACAGAACGAGTGGATGAATTGGTGTTTTCTAATCAAGGGTCATTTTATGAGGGAAATTACAAAGATTATTTTGAGGGCAAGAAAACTCCAGATAAATATAGAAATCCTTTCTTGGTTCAAGCAATGGTCAACTTGAAGATGATTGATACACAAGGATATGGTATTCATAAAATATTTTTAAGTCAACGTTCAAGATATCTTCCCATGCCGGAGTATGACACGTCTGATAATGACAAAGTAATTTTACATATACCGGGAACTGTCATAAATACGGATTACAGCCTCCTGTTATTTGAAAATACGGATATTACTCTTACAGAAGCATATCTGCTGGATCAAGTGCAGCGAAAAGAACAGATTTCGGATGATGCTATAAAATTATTGCGGCAAAGGAGATTGATTGAAGGACGCAAAACGTCACTATTCATATCAAATAAAGTGGCGAAATTGACAAAACAAAAGGCTCTGTACTCTAAAAACAAAGGATTGGATGATAACTTTTACAAAGAACTAATATTAAAATCCATACGGGATAATAAAGCCATGACCCGGCAAGAAATAGTTGATTTGCTCTGGAATAAACTACCTGAGGCATTGACAGAACAACAAAAGAAATACAAAATTACAAATTTGCTCTCAAGCCTGCGCATGGCTGGAAAAATCAAAGTAGCCAAAGGAAAAGAATGGGTTTTGTCTTAATAGTTCGTTTAAATTGAATGAAAGTAAACGAAAAATAAATGAATATTAAACGAACTTTAAACGAAATAAGCGCACATCGTACTGTATTTCAACAAGATAGAAATAAATTAAAATTGTCACAGTTGCCGAATATTTAAATAAACCCCTTTACCATGCCCGATGTTCTGACACCCGCCCAACGCCACCGCTGCATGTCGCATATACACAGCAAGGCGACGAAGCCGGAGATACTGGTCCGGAAATGGCTGTGGGCGCATGGATACCGGTACAGGCTGAACGTGAAGAGCGTGCCGGGCAAGCCGGACATCGTAATGCGCAGATACAGAACGGCGATCTTTGTAAACGGCTGTTTCTGGCACGGACATGAGGGATGCAGACAGTTCGTACTGCCCAAGACCAACACCGCCTTCTGGCAGGCGAAGATAGACCGCAACCGCGAACGGGACCAACGGAACTACGGTGATCTGATGAATGCCGGATGGCAGGTAATAGTCATCTGGGCATGCAATCTCACCAAAGGCAAGACAGAACCCACCATGCAGCAAGTTGCCGTCACCCTCAACCGCAATTTACTTGCTCTCGCGCAAAAAAAATGAAAAAACATGACCAAGGCTCAAGCCTGAAAAACTATAACGATAAAATACGGCAAAGAAATTGCCTTTTAACAAAGCAAACTAAATAAATCTCAAATTATGGAATATGACCTTAGAAAGCCCTATGCTTACCTTCTGGAAGCAATGATTTTCGCCAAAGCGGCAGCTGAGAATGGTGGAAAAGTGGACATGCTGACTGTTGATTTCAACACCGAATTTGGTTATGGAGAAGGGGAGATGTTTTTCCAACATTTTCTCCCGCAGTTCGGCAAAACAGATGATTTTGCCATTAATGACGGCGAGAACGACCCCGAGAAATGGAAACCTGTATATTTTGAATTGAACGAACAGGGAAAGGAATTGGCAAAACTGGCTTTATTGGTAGATAAGACCTTCAAAAACAAAATCTTATCGGATTTAGATATATACGCCATAGTTGACGAATACGAGAGTCATAAATACTAGTTATATCTTTCCGCCGTTGGCGGTGANNTTTGCAATCGGAATAAAAAAAGTTGCTTTTAAGGTGATAGATTTCTTATCCCCAAGGGAACGATCACTACGTGTGCAGGTCTTTTTTGACCTATTTTAATAGAGAAGTATATAAAAACATCATAAGCTTATGTCCTGTTTACAAGTTCTATTAGCTGTTATCTTTCCGCCGTTGGCGGTGATTGACCGCGGATGCGGCTCAATACTGATTGTCTTTCTCCTCACCTGCCTCGGATGGGTGCCGGGAGTGATTGGCGCATTAATCATTTTGAATAAGAATGAAAACCATTGAGGTTGTCGCAGCCATCATTTCCGATGAGCAAGGACGAATCTTTGCCACGCAACGAGGCTACGGGGAATGGAAAGACTGGTGGGAGTTTCCGGGAGGTAAGATGGAAGCCGGAGAAACACCACAGCAAGCCTTGCACCGGGAAATACACGAAGAACTGGATGCCGAAATCAAAATAGGCCCGCTCCTTCGGACGATAGATTATGACTACCCTGATTTCCACCTGACGATGCATTGTTTCCGCTGCACCCTCGCTACAGACCGTCTCACGCTTCTTGAGCATGAAGCCGCTAAATGGCTTGCGCCATCTGAACTACACTCCGTCCGCTGGCTGCCGGCAGATGAGCAGATTATTGATATTTTAAGTACTTATGGGCAAGATTTTTATCGGCAATAAATGAGGACCTTTTGCATCTACGGCATACTGATTTATCTCGCGGTAATCAACATCGTTGCGTTTTTTCTGATTACTTTGTGAATTAGAATAATATCTATATGACGGAAGCACACTATCCATATCCGGACATAGAGCAGCACCCTTTGCAGCCGTTTCTGCCGTCAAATGCACAAATACTGATGCTGGGCAGTTTCCCGCCTCCCAAAGAACGGTGGTGCATGGACTTCTTCTACCCCAACCCGCAGAACGACATGTGGCGGATCATCGGACTGGTTTTCTTTGGCGACAAGACATTTTTTGAAGGACAAAGGAACCTTTCGAAGGGACCAAGTGACAAGGTACCAAGTACAAAGGCATATAAGAAAGTGTTCGACCGTGAAAAGATTGTCGCTTTCTGCGAAGCGAAAGGCATTGCTATCTTCGATACGGCGCAGGCGGTCATCCGGTTGCAAGGCAATGCGGCAGACGAACACTTGGAGATAGTCGAGCAGACCGATATCGCCCCCCTGCTGCAACAGATACCGTCCTGCCACAACCTCTGCTGCACGGGCGGCAAAGCGGCGCAGACACTGGCGGAGATACTGCATTGCGCTACTCCTAAAGTCGGCGAATATATTGAGACACACTTTGCCGGCAGAACCATCCGTTTCTGGCGGATGCCGTCTTCCTCACGCGCCTACCCGTTATCGCTGGAGAAGAAAACGGCCGCCTACCGCCGTATGTTTGAAGCCATTGGACTGCTATGACTCTCTATACCGCCACATATAACTCGCCCGTGGGACCTATCATCATAGAAAGCGACGGAGAAGCATTAACCGGCCTGCGCTTCGGGGAAGGGGAACTCGGCCTGCGGTTCGGGGATTCCAGCATCGGGAAAGCCCTCCACCCCTCGCCAACTCAAGCAGCCTGTTCTCTTCCGATCTTCGACGAAGTAATCCGATGGCTGGACGATTATTTTGCAGGCAAGCAGACAGAGAACACCGTAATGCTTAAAAAGGACGCATTAAACCAAAAGAACGCCACACGGATTATAGTCCAACCCAAAGGCACAGCATTTCAGCAGCGCGTCTGGCAGGCTCTTTTGACCATTCCGTATGGCGAGACGGTCAGCTACGGAGAGTTAGCCCGGATGGTCGGTTGCAAGTCCGCGCAAGCTGTCGGACAAGCCGTCGGAGCCAACCCCATCGCATTGCTCATCCCTTGCCACCGCGTCATCGCCGCGCACGGCAAATTAGGCGGCTACGCATACGGACAAGAGATAAAAAGGCAATTATTGGAATGGGAGAAGAACCCTACAGAGACGTTCACGATGCGTACTAATCGTGCCCTTCAGGGCTAAGAACGAGATGCGAACGTGAATGAATGCTAAACAGACACTGAAACAAAAGTTCCCAATATCTTTCGACATCGAGGTTCTGAAAGTGGCGGCTACCTGTTTGTTCTATGTGCCGTACTGATCCTCCAAATGGGAATTCGTCGGGTACGACACTCGGAGTGCCATTCAAGGCACTCCTTCACCGGCACAACGCGGCAGTACACATCGGTTCCCTCGGTACGCACGGAGTTGTGGAGAGTGGTACCAAGCCACTACATATGAAAAGAGAGCCTAAGTAAACTTAGACTCTCTTCAAAGTGGCGGCTACCT
>DEIW01000068.1:12196-16668 GCA_002352705.1 Bacteroidales bacterium UBA2764
GTGCAGTACCATCGGCGATGCTGAGCTTAACGACCCTGTTTAAATTGAACAAACAGGAATTGGAAACTACCATGCAGCAAGTCGCTGTAACCCTGAATCACAACTTATTGAAGATACTTAAATAGCTTGTGTCTTTTTTGTCAATATATGGTTACTTCAACAAGAAAAAGACACAAGTTATTGTCTATATCAATATTTTTTTGTAATTTTGCAGTCGATTTCAATAAACAACAAAGATTATGCTCAAAGTTCGCATCACAGCCATCCGTCAGACAATATATAACGACCTGATTGCACAATACGAGAATCCCATGAGCGCCATGATCAGTTGTAACTTTGTATTGATATTAAAGGATTGTTAAAATGCCTATGAAAATACTTCTCGTCATTGACACGTACGACACCAACAACAACGGCACGTCCATCTCCGCCCAGCGTTTTGCGGCGGTACTTCGCGAGCACGGCAATGAAGTGCGCATCCTTACTACCGGCGAACCGGCACCTGACAAGTTCGTCCTCAAGGAGTTCAAAGTACCCCTTTTCAACGACCTCATTCACTCACACGGTTTCCAGTTCGCGCAAGTCGATCTGGACATCATCCGCGAGGCGGTGGCATGGGCGGACATCGTGCATTGTATGATGCCTTTCGCGCTGGAGACAGCCACCAAACTCATAGCTGACCAGATGCACAAACCGTCAACGGCGGCGTTTCATATCCAGCCGGAGAACATGACTTCTTCTATCGGTCTGGGTAAGGCAGAGCGCATCAACGACCGTTTCTACCAAGTCTTCAACTGGACGCTATACAGTCGCTTCACGCACATCCACACGCCCTCGCAGTTCATGGCGGACGAGTTGGTTAAGCACGGCTACAAAGCAAAGATACATGTCATCTCCAACGGCATTGACCCTTCATTCGTCTATACCAAATGTCCCAAAGACCCACAATATGAGGGCAAAATCCTCATCGTCATGGTAGGACGCCTCTCCGGTGAGAAACGGCAGGATGTCATCATCAATGCCGTGCCGTTCAGCAAGTACGCCGACCGCATTCAGCTGGTTTTTGCGGGCAAAGGTCCCAAGTATGACGAGTACGTGGAATTAGGCAAGCAACTCAAGAACCCGCCGCAGTTTGTATTCCTGACCAAGAACGAACTGATTCACCTGCTGGCGCAGACCGACCTCTACGTGCATGCTTCAGACATGGAGAGTGAAGCCATCTCATGTATCGAGGCCTTTGCTACAGGATTAGTGCCGGTGATAGCCAACAGCGAAGACAGCGCCACGCCGCAGTTTGCGTTGGACGGGCGAAGTCTCTTTGCGCCCGGACGGCCGAAAGACCTGGCACGCGCCATCGATTGGTGGCTTGACCATCCCGATGAAAAAGCGAAAATGGAACGCGAGTACGCAGAAGCCGCTAAAAAGTACGACATCGACACTTCCGTCCGTCTCTGCGAACAGATGTTCCGCGAAGCGATAGAGGAGGAAAACCAAGAACAGAATCATGCATAACGACAGACTTCATAAGCTAAACAGGATTGCCACGTGGCTGATTGCGGGGATGGCAGTGGCAAACGTGGGATGGCTCATTGTGGCAAGAAGCACATGGGACGAGATTGTCTTTCGCGGGCTGCAATATGTAGCGATGCTGCTGATTATGTACCTGCCGCATCTGCTCCGCAGCCGTTTCCGTATCGAAGTGCCGTGGCTGCTGTCGGTCTTCATCGTTGTTTTCTGTTTCTCCTCGCTTATAATGGGCGACGGGCTCGACCTCTACGGACGCGTCCCGTGGTGGGACAAACTGCTGCACGCAGAGAGTGGTTTCCTGCTCTCGATGATTGCCCTCTGGCTTATTCATGTGATTATGGCGGAGAACGACAAATATATCTATTTCAACAAATGGTTCCTCTGCCTTTTTCTGGTTATGTTCTCGCTCGGGCTCGGTGCCTGCTGGGAGATTATGGAATACAGTTACGACAGCCTTATGGGCACTAACTCTCAGCAATTCATGGCTACTACCACGGGTTCTATCTTCACTCCCGAAGACGAACCTCTATGCGGTCATGCAGCCTTGCGTGACTCGATGCAGGACCTCATTCTTGATCTTGTTGGCGCTCTCATTGTAGCCGTCTATGGCTTCATCCGCCACGACAAACTTATCGAACGATACAAACAAATAGCTGCTTCGTAAATGCAAGGGTATAGCAATGGTATAGCAGAGCCCTATACGATTAGCAGGGTGTTCACCCGTTAATCGGGAGGAAGTCCATGACCGCTCCGCCTAAGAGGGATTATAAAAAAATAGCCCAAATCCCAGCAAAATCAACTTTTCTTGCATTTTCTTGCTAAAATACTTGTACATGTCAAAAAAAAATATTATTTTTGCAGCGCAAAATTTACTAATTGTTATGAAGACTATGAGTTACAATCAGGTTGAGTTATTCTCCACACCATCTGCTCCTGTCGTAGAATTAGTAAAGAAATTACGCCGACGCAAGGAGCAAGGTTTGGCATTGTTACGTAAAGAGATGGAGCAAGCATGACATCGTCTCTAACGATTCCTATTTCCACAAGCCACGGAGAGTATTTCATTAAACTTACTACTATCGATCCGCTGATGGTAGTGAGCAAGGATGATTTGTCTTTGTTCGCCAATTGTACCATATACGACATTCTGTTGGCATGTAAGCACAGAGACGTAGATGTGGATATGGAGGCCATGACAAGTATCAGTACCGAATTACAACGTATCCTTAACGTCAATCCAAATATTATTCTCTATTTCTTTTGTGATTTTGATGGCAAAACGATTACTATCCGTCAAAGAGACGAACAAATTCCTCCGCAAGAGTTCCGTAGTCGTTTGTTCTCTTTGCTCTTCGACCGTGCTGTAAACAAAGGCAATCGCAACAAATTCATCAACCGCAAGTATGTGGTAAATATAGGAGAAGATGGTGATGCTTACATCCACTTGATTTTTCCAGAACATCTTACTCGCCATGCCGACCTTCTTGCCTCGACAATAGAAAGTCAAAGCAAATAAAATGTATTACATACTTATCCCGCTTCCCGTTAGAAAAAAAATTGAGCGATAAGCCGAAGTACATTCTGAACTATCCGCTTTCATAAGGACAAACAAAAAGCATGAAGCAAACTATCATTGCCGCCATACTCGCCATCGTTGCGATGTCAGTCGATGCGCAATCTACCAACAAGGATGTTGAGAGACTGCAATATGTTTATGCCCTGAAAGTAATCATCAACGATAGCGTCTGGAGAGGATTTGCTGATAAGCAATATGATGTGCCTCTGCTATATTACGGAGATACCTGCTGCTATATTGTGAATCCTACGGAGAAGTTCTTAGCCAAGTATCCGTCTGTCTTGGTATGTAGTAGTAACGACATCCAGATCTACCAGACGAAGAAAGTAGATGATAAACCATTCCATATGCACTCAACCTTCACAACAGATGAGGAAAGCAATATTGACTATTACACTCCCATCGTAAGATGCAGTAGTCTAGAGCAGACGAGTAGAACTATTCCGGATGTCACATCGGTTGACGCATGGGCGACGATGGTGATGCATGAGTATTTTCATGGTTTCCAGTTTAAGAACGATGGCTATCTGGATATTTACGAAGCAATCACCGATGCGGTTTTACCTGATACTCTACCCACCTTAGTCGCTAGTCATGATTGGTACAAAGAAAGTATCACTTGGGAGAACGACCTGCTGCTAAAAGTAATTGACACCAACGATATTGAGGAGGCAAAAGCCTATATCCAGTTGTTCTTTAAGTTGCGTGACGAACGCAGAGAAAGGGTAAAAAAAGAATTAGGTATAGACATTGTAGCCCTGGAGCAGTTGTATGAAACAATGGAAGGTTCCGCCCGCTATATTGAGTATTGTCTGTATCAGCATTTTGGAAACTTCAACCTGTCCGATGCAAAATGGTTATACACTGTTGGACGAAATTATTACTATGCCACAGGATTCAATCTTCTCCGCATATCAGACAAGTTTGAGATTGATTATAAATATGGGATATTCAAAGACGTGTCAATAGTAGAAAGGAATTTAAGAAATACATTCTAAAGAAATGGGATAAAGCGTGTCGGTGACCCTCCATCCTGTAATCGCTTCCCTCTCCTTGTAGGGAGGGACGGAGAGAGGGAGGACGCTATTTTCTTTATGAAACGTTGGCAATGACCGCATTGTGCAGCAAACTAACACTATTTAAGTGGAGATAACTCGCATCGAGACCGTCCAAGTCTATTATGCTCCGTATTGCACAGCCTTTGCATTCATTTATTTTTTCTTTCCCCATTAATATGGTGTTCTTATCTCGCTTCGCTCGAACGATTATTTCTATGTGCGGGCAACGGTGAGGGCTGCCCGCACTCGCGCGGCGCACTTACTCCTTCGAATGTCCCCGGACATTCTCGGTGCGCCTTAACCGCTTCACC
>DEIW01000160.1 GCA_002352705.1 Bacteroidales bacterium UBA2764
TGGGGAGAGCGTAGAGCAAGGCGGCGTGCTATACAAGTGCATAGCACGCAGTCGCACAAGCCTTAGCTTAAGCGAGGATTACCGCTTTTAAGATTAATGTATAATGTATGGCTTTCTTAGGAGAGGAAACCGAACAACCAGAGAGGGATTTTGTTGCCAAACCCTACATCAATACCATCTGCTATGACATAACTCTTCGGGATATCGGCTATCTGCCCGAAGCCTTTGCTCTTGCCGCCGACTTCAAAGATATAGGTATTATCAATCAATAAGTCTCCTTTGGCAGGCATAGCCAGTTTATGCGAACATAGCATATTAGACATAAAAGTCTCGCGCAACGTACCCATATCCGAGTTCGGCGATAAGGCATACATCAGATTGGTATTGTCAAACAATATCTTTTCGGGTTTTTGCAATCTCTTCATACCGGTGGATTTCTGGTACAAGCGCCGTATCAGTCCGGCTTTTTGAAGTAAGTCTAACATCTTGTATATACTATCTCTGGATGCTCCTAATTTGGTAGCCAGATCAGAGACATTCAAGGTGAAAGGATTCAACTCGGCCAAGATACCTAATAACACTTTTGTCTTATATACCAACTCATACGAGACTTTCTCCACGGCGGGTATCTCCACATTTATTATCCAATCCACCTCCTCTTCCAGCCGTGCCGGAAAACCATCGCCTTCTTCTTTGTAGAACGGGTAATAGCCGTGCTCCAAATACTGCTCGAAATATTTCTGTACAGGCAGTTGGTTGGTCAGATGCGCAGCTATCGTTTGATGGTTGGTGAGGATTTCATTAAATGGAACAGCGGGTAGTTGTGCCAGATGCTCAAACTCGAGGTATTCCCGGAAACTCATTCCCTGCATCATATAAACCCGGCAACGGCGTGACAGGTCTGCCTCCGTTGAGCTTAGTTGCAGCATGGAAGAGCCGGTGATGACGATATGCAATTTAGGAAAAGCATCATAGATCTCTTTAATCTGCCTGTCCCATCCACTATATTTATGTACCTCATCCAGATACAAGTGGGTTACACCGTGTGAAACAAGGTACTCTGCCAGATCGACCAGCGTGTGGGTGGTAAACCAAGATGTATCCACCGAGGCATAAAAGGCTTTTGATGTATCCTCAAAAGTCCGTTTGATATGCTGTAAGAGCATGGTTGTTTTGCCTACTCCTTTAGGACCTTTCAATAAAATCAACCGGTTATCCCAATTGATTTCCTGATAAATATACCTCGTAAAATCAAGGTTGGTCTCGTCCAATAATTGCTTGTATCGCTGGTTTAATCTTTGCATAGCTGTCGATTGTTTTAGTCAAAAGTTACATTATTTTGACGATTCTAAAAGACAAACGAGCTTGCGTTTTGTCGATTGCAAAAGTCAATTTCGGCTGCAAAGGTACTACTTTTTTCCGATATATGCAAATAAATAGTTCACAAATTTAGCAAATTAAGCAAATTTGCTTTTTAACGGTAATCCATATGTCAAAGAACGATTTTAAGTACCAAGTGACCAAGTACCAAGTACCATTTATCGGGTCATTTGGGCTTTTTGTGTGTAACCCTGCGGGAAACCAATCCCGCAGGGCTGAACCATCTTAACTATTTAACGTGCCGCAGGTACTTGGTACTTAGTCACTTTAATTGATGTCTTGTACAAGCCGGACGGATTGACCACTGGAAGGAACGCCGTATTCTATTTTGGCTCCGGAACTTTCGAAATACAAAAAGTACGCTTTGCCGTCATCCCGATGCTTTTTAGTCCAGTAGCTACCACTATTCGTAACTTGTTGCACACCAGCATCACCAGGAACATACACAAGGCGTAAACCAGCAGCCGGTAGGAAAACAGCTCCGTAGCCCTCCATTTTTTGCCACTCAGCGAATGTGTAACTATTCGTATCCCAATCTATCCAATATCCTGTGTAACCTGTAAAACTCATAGAATTGGAGAAGTCCCAGTCATCAGGCAAGAGAATAAGCCCATGAACCCCATTAACTGTAGCCGGTCCGGCAAGTGTCTTTCCGTCTTTTTTGCGTTCTATCAAATATGTCATCTCTTCAAGGTTCAATGTGCGCCAGCGGTCAGTTCTAAATACACCGCTGCCATCATCAATCGAATTCAGTCCCCACCCCGTAAACGACATATAAGAATATTCGCTCATTACTGTCAGAGTAGGGTTGTTGCCTGTCCCCCAGCCAAAAAGGTCTATCCATCCGTTATACGTGGAAGATATTTTGCTGTTGTTGCTCTTCACTCCTCTTTCATATACATTTCCATATTTAGCGTCACCAACAAAGTGAAACTGTTGATTGGCAAAGCGCCATGCATGAAAAGATGCTAAGTATTGCAAATTTCCCGGAGAGATATAGACTTTCTTGGAGCCACTCACAGAGAACGGTCTCTGGACATAGTGCGAAGTGGGTATCCCTTCTCGGATTATTTTTAATGTATCGGATATATTACTGCCGTCTGTGGTTTTCGCAATAATAAGAGCCATTGCATCTCCAGAATCGGAAGTTGGAAATACTTTAATCGAAAGAATTTTATCGCCGGTTCCGGATTCAGGACTAACCTTAGCGACACTTTGATTGGAAGAGTACACCGTCCATGAAGTGTTACTGAACAATCGTGCTATATCTTCTATTCCATCCGGACCCACCAATAATTGTTCCTCTGTAATAGCTAAGTAGGGTTTCGGTTTGCCTGCCCGCTTGATGTTAATACGTGCGGACTCATTGCCGAAAGAGCTATACACCATGACAGCACCGGTACTCTCTTTCTCGGAGGTAGCGGGCTTGACAGTGATAATCATCGTGGCATCCCCCTCGCCGCTTTTCGCGGAGACAGAGAAGAAGGTGCCTGCGGCTACCGTAGCCGTCCAGGGATAGTTGCTCTCTATCTCTATGGAGTATTCGCCGCCCTCTACCGGAGCATTGATGGTCGTCGGGTTGACAGACAGCGACGCTGCCGCTTTGCCTGCACGCTCAATATAAACCTGCGTCTTCACGGGCTTGTAGTTGTCGCTCCGCACTTCCTCGATCGTGATAATACCTGAGAGGGTTTCCACGGACGTGGCCGCCTCGACGGAGAAGCTGAACGAACCGTTGCCGTTGCCTTCGGTAGTGCCGGTGAACGTCACCCAGTCCATGTCCCAAGACTTATACACTTGCCATTGGGCATTGGAGGTGACGTTCACGGTGTACGAACCGCCGTTCTCGGGTGCCTTGACCTCCGTCGGATCAACCGTCAGCGAGGTAGCGTCCGTGCTGCCGCGGGTAATTATTACGGTATCGCTGCCGGCGTCATATCCCTCGCCGTATGGGGATACAATAATCCGGGCTGTCGTCTCTTCCGGTGTGGT
>DEIW01000138.1 GCA_002352705.1 Bacteroidales bacterium UBA2764
GGCGGTAGTACGGCTATCAAGCCGGACGCAGCGGGGCTACGGGGCGGCAGAACGAGGAGCTCGCTCATCGGGCAGACGAACCGGAGCAACGTAAAGGCGCATCAAGCGCCGAACCGCCGCATTTTCGATTTACTAAAAATACCAACCGGGAAACAATTAATTAAAACAATTATGAAAAAGATTTTTTATTTCATGTCAATGGCAGCCGTAGTGTTTGCCATGGCGTCTTGTAAAGACAAAGAAACTGAACCAATTCCCCAAGGCGAGGAAGTAGTACCGCAGCAGATCAGGCTGGCTGACGCTTTCCAGGAGTATTTTATGTCGGACGGAGAGAGCGTTGAACTCCGTTACTCCGTCTCTCCGGCGAACGTCAATGTGAAATACACCCTTGAATGGAAAACCTCGGACAAGAGTGTAGTAGTAGTCAATGCCAAGGGCGAAGCTACAGCCCAGGGCGTGGGAGAGGCGACCATCACCGTCTCTATCCCCGAGTACCCCGATGTGAAGCCCGCAGAGGCGAAAATCACCGTTCTTGCGCCCGCCAAAGTAGGTGACTATATCTACTCCGACGGTTCATGGGGAGAGAACCCCAATCCGAGCGGCAAGAGCGTCATCGCCGTTGTGTACTGGGTTGGCAACGCTTCTCTTTTTGACCCGATCCTCGAGCAGGACTATCCCAACTGTACCCACGGTCTGGCTATGTCTCTCAAACAGGGCGCAGCAGGTCAATGGATGAAGGATTTTACAAACTATTACTATAATTGCGACGTGGAGGATACTCCTGCAGAGCAGCAGTTCAAAACGGTCGCCAACGGTCCGCTTTGCGACGAATCGGCTTCGCTTACCGAATGGGGTATCAAGCACTCCTCATATGCGGACAAGATCCGCCCGTATTTCGAGAACGAGGACCTCTGGTCCGGTTATTACCCCGGCGTAGGCGGATACACCTATACCGCCGTGCTGGAGCAATATACACGCGAGTATGACCCTGAAGGTAAATTCCCCTTCGAGTTCTATATCAACGCCATGAATCTGGTGAAGGACATCGAGGCTCCTCTGACCACCACCCGCTGGTACCTACCGGCTATCTTTGAGGCAACGCTGATGGTTAACACCGCTGTCACCAAACCGGGCGATGTCGCCAATGACAAAGTGGATGATGATATGAACCCGCTCGTACAGCACAACAATGACAATGTGGCGGTAGTCAACGCAGCGCTGCAGAAAGTATCCGGTGCGGACCTTCTTCCTACCGAATCGGGCTATGCCATCGCCTCCGCTACCGATGTCTATTGTCCGTTCAGCGAGAACGTATGCGATTACATGTCATGCGGCGACTTCTTCTATATGGTCTACGTATGCCAGAACCCGAAAGGCCAGGACGCGGAAACAGCAGCTAAGTACGAGAAGATCTGGCAGGATTGGCTGAAAGAAAATGCGCCGGAAAGCGAGTACGAGCAATACAAAGCCTATACGGACTATACGGACAAGGACTTCGAGATAGCAGACCGATATGAGATTTACTTGACCATCAAAGGCTACAATGGTCCTGCCTTAAGAGACAAAATTGGCGGTAGCAGTCTGATGTGGGTTTTATCACAGTTCGTAGTAAAGATGTATGCGAACGTAAGCACGACCACCGGCAAACCGCAAAGGTTTGATCCGTCCTTCAGTTCCGTCTATGAATATCCTTCCGGTATTAAGGGCAAAGACAACTCGCACGATGTCGTACGCGCAATCATAGCGTTCTAATCGTTCCGTACAAATGTACGGATTAGGACAGGACCATCACGCGACCATGTACCGAGATGAGCCTAAGAAAAGTACAATTAAAACAAAATTATTTTAAACAATGAAAAAATTTTATTTTATGGCGGCGGCGCTGCTTTTAGGCGTTATGACCGCAAGCGCTGTGGAAGGCGCGCTGCCCGGGCGATTCACGATCAATGCCGAGGGAGACACCGTCCATTTCTCGAAGGGCAACCTGTATTATGAATATTCCGAAACACGAGGTACCTTCAAATTCTCCGATGACCAGTATGTTGTCATGGAGGACGGGCCTTATGGTGGTTGGTCATATCGTTCGCTTTTCGGTTTCGGCACAAGCGGCTGGAAGAACAGCGGCGCGGTAGCATATAATCCTGCTGACACCAGTAGAGTAGCATCCGACTATCTGATAGGCGGCAGCGCGGAGAACGGTCTGACGGGCGACTACGCTTATGCCGACTGGGGAATCTATAACCCTATTGAAAATGGAGGAGGTATGGCAGGTCTGTGGCGGACGCTGAGTATGGACGAATGGGTGTATATCCTTTCCAAACGCGAGAACGCACAGCAACTCTTCACCACGGGTAGAGTCAAATGGATAGACGATTGGGATCATACGGAATACACCTATAACGGTCTGATCCTCCTGCCCGATAACTGGGTAAAGCCCGAAGGTGTAATAGTCTTGCCGGTTACAAAGTACGGCTGGGAATTAGACTATACGCCGGGAGACATATTGTACCATAATAGCAATCTGGACCTCAACACGTACACCCTTAACACCTATACGCTTGAGCAATGGAAATTGATGGAGGCAGCAGGCGCTGTGTTCCTCCCCGCCGCAGGATATAGAGATGGAAGTGAGGTTAAGTTCGTGGGTACTGACGGATGTTACCTATCCTCTACTCCCCATGGAAATGGTGTATGCTCTCTGGAGTTCACTTCCGGTAATTCGTCTCTGGAAACTCCGTGGTATTCCAGAGCCTATGGCTACTCCGTCCGCCTCGTCACCCGTCCCGAAAGCGACAAACAGGGGATAGACCAAACCCCCTCCGGCTCCCCCTCAAGGGGAAAGAAGGTACTCCGCAACGGCATGCTGCTGATAGAGCGCAACGGCAAGATAATTAACGTGCTGGGACAGCCAGTACGTTAATTGGGACCCCGCAAATTTTAATTTGTGGGGAGAGCGGAGCCGCTCCGAGTATTTACTACTAAAACGAAGTTTTGGTACATATACGAGGAGTGAGCCCGTGAGCGCCGAGGTGAAGTAAGCCAACATTTTGGACCATTTTGGATGACTAACAACTAAATAATAATTTTATGAAAAAGATTTTTATTCTATTGGCATTATGCCTTGTTACCCTGTTTGCGCTGAATGTGCAGGCGCAGGAGATCTACGCCGTACTCAGCAGCGACGGCAACACGGTAACCCTCTATTACGACAACCAGCGCAGCTCGCGCGGAGGAGTAACTGACTGGAGTATCTATAACGATAACCCAAATGCCGGCGATGGAATCGACCACACGCAAAACCATGTTACCAAGATTGTCTTTGACTTGTCCATGAAGAACGCAAGACCGACATCAACCTATAGATGGTTCCAATGGTTCACAGGCGTAACGCAGTATGAGCATCTGGACTACCTCAATACGTCTCAAGTCACCAGTATGAGTAGCATGTTCTACAACAATAAAAAGATCACTTCGTTGGATGTTTCCGGCTTTGACACGAGGGATGTTACTGATATGGGTCAAATGTTTGCATCGTGCTTCAATTTGGCGAGTTTGGACGTAAGCGGATTCGATACGTATACCGTGAAGTCTATGAGTAGTATGTTCGCATCTTGTAGTGCACTGAATTCTATTGATATCAACAATTTCGATATCTCGAATTTGAAGAACACTCAGAGTATGTTTGCTTATTGTTCCACCCTGCAATCCATCTATTGTAAGAAGGACTGGAGCACGTCTGCATCCATTACAAGTTCCCTGTATATGTTCCGCGGCTGCAAAGCGTTAGTAGGCAGTAGCAAAACGGCATACAATGATGATAATGCCAACGACATTACGTATGCCCGTCCCGACGGAGGAAACCTTAACCCCGGCTATTTCTCAATCGGCGGTACCGGAAACGCCATATCCAAAACGCTGACAGGCATCTTCTCTGTGTCTGCGGGAAAAACAGTGTATTTCTCGCAGGGCAATCTGAAATACGCAGCATATAACAATCTATGGTTTTTTGCGAACGAGCAATACGGAATTGTGGGAGAGTCGAATAAACACATATCCGCAACATCGGGCTATTCGATAGACCTGTTCGGCTTCGGCACATCCGGATATCAGGGCATAAATCCCTGGACGACCTCTTACAACGACGAGGACTATGCCGCCGGAGATCTATACGGCACCGATTACGACTGGGGGCACTATAACCCCATCGTCAACGGTGGCAACGAAGCCGGATTGTGGTACACTATGACGATGGAGGAGTGGGACTATCTGCTCCATTCGCGGCCGAAAGCAAACGAACTGCAAGGAATAGCCACCGTGAACAATATCAAGGCGTATATCCTCTTGCCGGATGCTTGGCAACAGCCCTCTTCCCTGAACTTCACGCCGCTCGCTACGTCTTTCTCCACCAACACCTACACCGCCGACCAGTGGAAAAAGATGGAGGATGCCGGCGCTGTCTGCCTGCCTATTGGCGGATGGAGGGACGGGAAATCCGTGGAGGACCTGGACAGATATGGACATTATTGGACATCTACTGCAGACCCGGATGATGTGGTACAGGCGGGGGAAGTCTATTTTGGCATTGACCCCGGCTATACGACGATGATGGTGGACTGGTGCGCGTCTAAAGCCTCTGGCTTGAGTGTACGTCTTGTGCGCGTTGCCAGCAACAGGGAAGGGATTGACCAAACCCCCTCCGGCTCCCCCTCAAGGGGAGAGAAAGTGCTGCGCGACGGCATGCTCCTCATCGAGCGCAACGGCAAGACCTACAACGCACAAGGCGCGGAAGTGAAGTCAAGTGCAAAGGGACAAAGTACAATGTACAAAGCTC
>DEIW01000015.1:0-2225 GCA_002352705.1 Bacteroidales bacterium UBA2764
ACCTCTGATTTCTCAGATTCCTCAAATTCAGCCCCCTCTCCTGAGGGGAGGGATGGGGAGGGGTTACCCTCCATGGATATCGAGGGAGTCACGATGACTTTCGAAAAACCGAAAGACACCCAGTTGGACCTGTTCTAAATGACAAACATTCAATCACCAATAGAGAATCTGTCTCCCTCCCTTGAGGGGAGGGGTGGGGAGAGGTTGCAAATACTCTTAGGCTCTCAAAGTCCTCGCCGCCGCGAACTTCTCGCAGGGCTTGATGTCCCCTTTACGGCGGTGTCGATTGATGCGGATGAATCCTATCCCTCGGATCTGCAGGCAGGGGATATTCCCGCCTATATCTCGCGGGCTAAAGCGGAAGCGTATGCCCCGGAACTGAAAGAAAACCAGCTTCTTATCACAGCGGATACCATCGTCTGGTGTGAGGGACGCATGCTCGGCAAACCGCATGATGAAGATGACGCTAAAGCGATGCTTAGGCTCCTTTCCGGCAAAACACACCAAGTCTATACTGCCGTGACATTTGCGCAAAGGATTCTTTCTACTGACAACTCTCCACGAGACGACTTCTCTCAACTCTCAACTTTTAACCTTCAACTTGAATTAGAGACCATCGTCGATTGTACCGATGTCACCTTTGCGGACCTGACGGAGGAAGAGATTACGCATTATATCTCTGAATACCGGCCTTTCGACAAAGCCGGAGCGTACGGAATCCAGGAATGGATAGGCTATATTGCGTGTACTCAAATGCGCGGGTCGTATTTCAATGTCATGGGTTTTCCTGTCCAAAAAGTATATGAAGTATTAAAAGAACGTGCATTCTTTTGAGGCCACAGACACTATGTTTTTGATGAAAAATTCTTAATTATTGAGAAAAGATAAATAAAAATAGAATATTTCGTACTTTTTTACTTAAATTATTTGGTGGTATCAAAAAAATGTACTACTTTTGTACGCTGATTTTGAACCCAATATTTATATTCACTTTTAAACTGCTATTAAAATGAAGAAGCTTTTTATTGTTAGCGCAGTTATGCTGATGGGCGTAAGCGCTATGTTCGTAAGCTGTAAGAAAGACAGTATTGAGAACGGTTGTACTTGCACGGCTACTACTAATGCCGGAGAATCAGAGGAAGGTGATGTAACAAAAGCTGAAGTAGAAAAAGCTGGTGTTAAATCCTGCTCCGCTTATGCAGCGTACATTGAGAATAAGTACAAGAGTTCTATGAAAACTCTCGAAGAACAAGCTGCAAAAATGGGAATCTCTGTTGATGAACTGATTGAGCGTATGGGTGTTGAGGATCCGCAAATTAAAAGCGTTTCCTGCAAAGGCAAATAAATACGCTGCCGAGAATGGATAGCCTGCTTCGGCGGGCTATTCTTTTTTTACAATACTGTATTCGATGGTTTCCCGGATTTTATATATTCTGCGTTTCGCGGTCGGACTCGTTTTTATGCTCTCCGGTCTTCTCAAGGCAATGGATGCTGCGGCGTTCGCTAATCTCATGAGCGATTACGGGGCAGAGTGGTTCGGCTATGGCGCACCTCTTTTGATTGGCATTGAGATTCTGCTCGGAGTAGTGCTGATCTTCAATGTCCGTCCTCGGGAAACAGCGGCACTAACAGCTCTTTTTGTTTTTTTTGTCTCTGCGGTCTATCTCTATGGGGTGCTTGCCCTCGGAATGTCGGACTGCGGATGCTTCGGACCGCTTACCTTGCTGAATTCCAAGCCATGGCTTACTTTCACCCGCAACGCCGTGTTGCTGGCTATGCTCATCCCTTCTGTGCTCAAACCTCGTGAAGGCGCGCCGCTTACCATGCCGATGGTCATATGTATGGCTTTCGTGCTGGTGATACTGATGTTTATGTGCGGATGGTCGCTGCATGGAGCCAGATGTATGACGGAGCACCTTGAGGAATACCAACCTCGACCGGTATCAGAGAGCCGGCTGGCGCAGTATATATCTACCTCGCCGGACTCTACGTACCTCGTCTTTGCTTTCTCTTACGGATGCCCTTTCTGCCAGAACTCTGTCGGGAATGTGAACCAGTATGTGACTTTGGGAGCTGTCGATAAGGTGATCGGGCTCGCGGTGGAGAACCCGGATGCCAAAGAGAGGTTCAACCGTCTCTTTGACGTGGATTTTGAAATCCGGGAGATATCTGAAATCCAAATGGCGCTGCTGACCAATACGCTTCCTACCACTTTCCGTATCCGC
>DEIW01000015.1:2280-3672 GCA_002352705.1 Bacteroidales bacterium UBA2764
ATCCGCCATGACACGATAGTGGAGGTTTATTCGGGCTTGGTCCTCTCTCCGGCTCTGTTTATGCCTTAACAACCTGTATCGCCTCACTTTTAGGGATTTTCAATATACAGGAGTGATTATTTTCGGAAAAATCTTGCATATACGGATTTTTTTTAGTATCTTTGCACCGAAAATTGGATAAATGGTGCAAATATGAAAAATATCTTGTTTCTTCTGACGGCAATATGTATCATATTGCCTTTGCATGCGCAACAGTTGCCGGACCCGCATTTTGAAAACTGGGGCGGCAAATTCAAAGATGATGTTCAGCTGGTGGATTGGCATGGTTCGAATGTGAGCCAGGCTGGTATGAAATTTACCTTTATGTTTCAAAAACCCGGACGATCGGGATATTGCGCCTACGTGGCAGACAGGTATGTGGGAATACCGAAATTGAATATCGGTGCTACGGGACCCGGATATTTCTCGTTGGGGCAGCCCTGGCAGTATCTCAAGGGCTTGAATGTGAATGGCGCTACCGCGGGGACCGAAGGAGGTATCGCCTGGAAATATCGTCCTGACACAATGGCGGTCTGGATCAAGCGGACTGGAGAAAATACGGATAAAGAGGATTTCCATCTTCTCTTCTATTCGTGGGCAGGCACCGCCAAAGGTTCGGAATATAAGAATAAAAAAGGCGGTTGTACCACTACGGAGCGTATCAACGAGGAGTCCGATATCCGTCAGGATACCGACGGCAACGAGTGCGGAACAGAGCAGGCGGGCAGACAAGTTGCAGAAGGATGGTATCGCGCAAGAGCGAAATATAATGAGTGGACTCAGATCAAAGTGCCTGTATATTACCGCTCTGACGCACGTCCGCAGATGTGTAACGTGATTTTTTCGGCGGGGAACTATCCGGCTTTCCGGGCTAACGACGGGCTCTATCCCGGCAATGCTCTGTATGTGGATGATGTGGAACTGATTTATTCCTCAAAGATTGACAAACTCCTCATCAACGGTACCGAGTGGAAAGAGTTCAACCCCAATACGGACAAAATACAAACCTTCAAACTCTTAAACAGCAAAGCGCAGACAATTAAAATTGAAGCCCTCCGTGGCATCGGTACGCTCACGAATATCAAAGGTCATAAAGCCAAATTCAACGGTCGCCGTCTTGATACCGGCGAGATGACCATCGTCCCCGGCGAGATCAACGGCAAGCCTTGGACCATTACCGTCAAGGCGGAAGATGGTTCTTCTACCCATATTTACAAGATTAAAATCGTTTCGTAATAGAGGATGCTCGTTCTGGATTTTAATACCATCGATTATGTGCTGCTTGGCACGCTTGGATTGCTCTTTTTGGTGCAACTCTATTTCTATGCCCGCTACATGGCCGCCCCCGCTCGC
>DEIW01000015.1:3762-4066 GCA_002352705.1 Bacteroidales bacterium UBA2764
AATCTCTCCCAATATCTTCAGGCGCTCCTTTCTCAGGACTGGCCTACCTACGAGGTGATCGTCGTGGACGATGGCTCCGAAGATGAGACACGCGCTATCGTGGAGAGTTATATGGTCAACGACTCGCGTTTGCGCATGACCTTTGTGCCTTACGGCGCAAGGGTGCGTTCTACAAAGAAACTGGCCCTTACGCTGGGCGCGAAAGCGGCGAAATACGATTATCTCCTCCTTACCGACGCCGATTGTGTGCCCGAATCCCCCCATTGGATTCATGAGATGATGGCAGGATTTGAAGGCCAACAGT
>DEIW01000015.1:4093-4279 GCA_002352705.1 Bacteroidales bacterium UBA2764
AATGGCGAACAGCCCGCCCAAATTGTCCTCGGCTTCAGCCCTTATTTCTGCACGAAAGGACACGTCAACCGCCTCGTGCGTTTTGATACGCTTTTTAACGGGCTCCACTATCTGGGAGCAGCCCTCTGCGGGCATCCCTATATGGGTGTAGGACGTAACTTGGCGTACCGAAAAGAACTCTTCTTT
>DEIW01000015.1:4353-4593 GCA_002352705.1 Bacteroidales bacterium UBA2764
GTTACGCATCTGATGACCAACATAGCCGGAGACGATGATCTCTTCGTCAATCGTGTAGCGACGCCTCAGAACACCGCCGTCGTCCTGTCCCGCAATAGTTATGTATGGTCTCTCGCGAAAACGAATCTCCGCGAATGGCTGCAACAGAAACGACGCCATCTGTCCGTCTCGCCGGAATACAAAACCGCTACGAAAATCCGTCTGACCCTTGAGCCCCTCACTCGTGGCCTCTTCTACGCC
>DEIW01000192.1:0-3419 GCA_002352705.1 Bacteroidales bacterium UBA2764
AGATTGATATATGCAAGTATATTTTCTCTTTTTTTATAAATTTTTATAAAATATTTGCATATATGGATTATTTATTGTACCTTTGTGCGTTTTTTATAATTATTTGCGAATAATGAATACAAAAGTATCACGAATCAGAACTTTTTTCTTTCTCTTGGGGGTTCTGTTATCCATGACGCTTCATGCTCAGGATATTGAATCTATCAAACGCGACCCGAGTTATTTATGGGGTCAGGGAGTGGGCGAAACTCTTCAATCCGCGGACGATAATGCTGTGAAGGATTTGATCAGCCAGATATCTATCAATATAGACAATCAGGTAGAGACCACTATCCAAAACGAGCAGTCTGGTCAGGATGCCAAATCGTTGGTGTCCACATCCGGAAACCTGCGTGTGAGTTCCAGTGTGTCTCTGTCCAACTGCAAGCGTTTGGTATCAGAGGAAGGTTCCTATTTCGTAGTGTTGCGATATGTAGCCCGCGCTGAGATAGACAAGATGTTTGACGCGCGCAAGGCGAAGATAGACGATTTGGTACGCGCGGGCGAGCGTGCGGAAGAACTATATAAAATAGGAGATGCACTCCGTAATTACTATTGGGCGCTGAAGATGTCTATCTCTATTCCCGAGGAGCAACGCAGCCGTATGCGTGCCGATGGCGGCATGTTGCTGACTACCGAGCTGCGTGAACGGATATCAACGATTATGGACAGCGTGCAGATAAGTGTATCGAAAATCGAGAAAGAGGAGGAAGGCAATAATGTAGAATTGCAATTCACCTATAAATCGCATCCGATAGCGGGTTGTGACTACCAGTATTTTGACGGATATGACTGGCTGACCGTAGGCGTGAAAGACGGCATAGCGGTAGCAGAGATACCGGCAGATACCAAGAAAATGCTTGTCCGTCTGGAATACGAATATCGCAAGCTGTGGAAATCTGACCCGATGGTCAATGCCGTCCTGGAGCAGTTACCTTCCCGTCTGCCTTACCCTCAAGCGGAGAAGCGTGTCGGAGTAGATGAGGTTAAGCCTGTAGCTCCGGCTCCGGTAAAAAGTACCAAAGCAGTAGCCAAAGAGATGAGCGTGGATACGCTGTCAACCTGCAATAAGAAAGAGGTGCTCAGCCAGGCAGAGATTGTTGCGCCGCTGATCAAAGCAATTGAGACCCGCCGTTATGACGACGTACATGAGTTATGCTCCGAGAACGGCTGGAAATGGTTTGAGAAACTGGTCAAATACGGAAACGCAAAAATCATCGAGCGCAGCGATTTGCAGTTAACGGCTTTTGCGAACGGGTATCTCGTGCGCGGCATTAAAGCAGCTTTCTCCTTCAAACGCAACAACAAGACTTTTGTAGAAGACTTGGTATTTTATATCAAAGATGACAAAATAGAAGGTATCAATTTCGGTTTGGAGCAAAGTGCCTTGGAGGATATTATGCGCCATAGTATGTGGGACCCGCAGAGCCGTCTGGTACTGGTTAATTTCCTTGAGAATTACAAGACCGCCTATGCTTTAGAGCGTCTGGATTATCTGAATGCAGTGTTCTCCGATGATGCGCTGATTATAGTCGGGAACAAGCTTCCTCAGCCGAAAGTTGCCGAGATAACAGCAGTGGATGCCGAGAGTTACGAGCATAACAAGCTGACGAAAAGTCAGTATATGAAGCAGTTGGAGCGCGTATTCGCCAAGCAGGAATACGTGAATATCCAGTTTGAAGATGCGGCAGTTAAAAAGACCAACCGCACCTCCGAGCGCTATGAGATTATCATCAAACAGAACTACTATTCCGCGTCATATGCAGATAAGGGATACCTGTATCTTCTGGCAGATATTTCTAATCCGGAGTTGCCGATTATTCATGTGCGCGTATGGGACGAAAACCGCAATAATCTTATGAATTATGGAGAATGGATTTTCTAAATGGCTCAGTATAGCAGTCCTTCTGGTAGCCGGTTTTATTTATGCCGGGGCTGAAAACAACGTCAAAGCAACAGCTCTGACACATGATATCAAAGATCTTTCCCAACGCAGTTCGAAGGTTTATGACCAGAACGGCGAGCGGTGCGCGTTAATCAAATTTGAGACGCCAATACCATCGTTCTTCTCGTTTAATCTTGGAGCTCAGCAGGTAGAGAAACGCGAAAACAAGGATGACGAGGTATGGATTTGGCTCAGCGCAGACGTGAAGAAAATGACCATCCGTTGCTCCGAGTGCTCTCCGTTGAAGGATTACCGCGTCTCACTCAAAGCGGGTAATGTATATCGCGCCAAGCTGACAACTGGTCTTCCGCAAGAAGTTGCTACCACCCAGAATGTGAATATCTACTGCGAACGGATCCCGTTTTACATCTCCATAGACGGTTCAGAACCCGTGCTGAATGCCGGCCGTAACTACTATACGGAATTGCCAATCGGCGCGCATGAGATAAACGTGTCCTCAAAATTATACAAGCCGCAGTCCAAGACCATCCGTGTCTATCGCAGCCGTCCGTATATGGATACCATCCGTTTGGAGGAGAACTCCGGAGAAGTGCTGATTACCGCTACGCAATCATCTTATAAAGTGTATGTTGACGATGAGTTGCAGCGCCAGAACAAACGCTTCAAACTGGAGCCGGGTATGCACAAAATCGTAGTGACCAAAGAACGTTATGAGACCTACGAAACACAAGTGGAGGTCAAACTGAACGAACAGACCCCTGTCTATATTCCCCTCAAACCGGCTTTCTCTCTCTTTAACGTGACCACAGCCGATGACGAGACAGAGATATGGATTGACGATGAATATAAGGGTAGGGGGAAGGCTAATGTGGAAATTGTGTGGGGTGAACACATTATTCAGGGTCGGCGTCAGGGATACGATACTTTTGAATATCCCACTCATGATTTCACCGCCGATTCCGAGAGGACTATCAAGATTCCGAAACTGAACAAGCAGTACGGCTCGCTGCATATCTCTGCTTATCCGGCAGAGGCTACCGTTTATGTGGATGGTCAGCAGGTAGTTACCAATAATGGCGTATATAATGCCTCCCATTACCCGACGGGAACGCACTATGTACAGCTGCGATTAACCGATTACCGCCCGATTCGTGATTCGTTCACCGTCATATCCGGTCAGGTTTCCACACATGACTATGTAATGGTACCTATACCGTTAGGAGAAGTGTCCATTCATACAGAACCGGAGATCGGTATCTATCTGCTGAACGATGAAAGTACGGAACCTATTTTTATAGGTCATACTGATTTTCACGGCAAACTGCCTGCCGGCGAGAATATCATTGAGTTGCGAAATCTTGACGGCGTGAAATGTCAATACCGCTTGTTCATCAATGACAAAGAGATTCATGCGCCGGTAGATATGCCTTTCAAGCGCACTCTGAAACTGCGTAAGAATGTCAGCGGCGGTGTG
>DEIW01000192.1:3427-4495 GCA_002352705.1 Bacteroidales bacterium UBA2764
AAAGGTGAACTTCAACAGCCATATCAAGTGAAGGCTAACAAGAAACTGAAACTTAATCCGATACCGTATGCACTTACTATTGAGAAGAAAGGTTTCGTGACCTATAAAGATACAATAGACCTAAGTCAGCCTTCTGCAAGATCTGTGATTTATCAAGCGCGTTTACGCCGCCCGGGTGATACCATTCAAAATAAAAACGGTTATAAATCGCCCGCTTTCCTGCAACGGTTCTATGACAACGCAGGAACATGCTTTATCGGCATCCTCGATTTCGGCTATTCCTTTGATTTTAACGGAGGATTAGGGTTCCGTCATCAAGTGCATTTGGGCGTACTCCCGATCCGATACAGGATGTTAGGTATCAATCCGGCAGATTTTGAGATGACAGTGAATGAGAGTCCGATTCTTCAGACGGTTTGTTACCGTCCGAAGCTATCACTCGTGCTACCTTGTAGTAACGGTTTTGCCTTCACTTTCTACGGCGGAGTGAGTGTGAATCTGTATGACTGGTCCAAGCATGCAGACCAGGTTCGTACATCTTTGCTCGGTGGCGCATCGATGCGGTTCAACTATATCGGACGCTTCCCGATGGATATTTTTGCGGAATATAAATGGCCAATAAAGGGCGTAGACAATTCCAAGATAGGAGCTCATGAACAGTTGTTCCGGGTGGGCATATCCTTCTCAGGAGGAATTGATTTTTAAACACAAACAAAATAAATTAACCTTATTAAAATTTAATGCTATGAGTGACGTAACACTTTTGATGTATGTCGTTTTGGCTGCATCTATCCTTGCGCTCTCCTTTGCTTATTATTTTTATCGTACGATGCTGAGCAAAGATGAGGGTACGGATCTCATGAAAAAGATTGCCTCGCATGTCCGTAAGGGTGCTATGGCGTATCTTAAACAGCAGTACAAAGTGGTGACGATTGTATTCGTTGTGCTGGCTGTAGTATTTGCCATTATGGCATATTTTAATCTCCAGAACGGAATCGTATGGTTTGCATTCCTGACCGGCGGTTTCTTCTCGGGGTTGGCTGGTTTCTTCGGCATGAAGACCGCCAC
>DEIW01000192.1:4521-6536 GCA_002352705.1 Bacteroidales bacterium UBA2764
GCTGCACGTCAGAGTCTGAATGCCGGTTTGCAGGTGGCTTTCCGTAGTGGAGCAGTGATGGGACTGACAGTAGTAGGTTTGGCATTGCTGGACATAGCGGGTTGGTTCCTGATTCTCCAAAAGACAGGTCTTCTCGCGCTCGTGGGCGCAGATGCTGACCTTATTACTATCACTACCACGATGCTGACTTTCGGAATGGGTGCTTCTACCCAGGCTCTTTTTGCCCGTGTAGGCGGTGGTATTTACACCAAGGCGGCTGATGTAGGCGCAGACCTCGTTGGTAAAACGGAGTATAACATCCCTGAGGATGACCCGCGCAACCCTGCTACTATCGCAGATAACGTAGGCGATAACGTAGGTGACGTAGCCGGAATGGGTGCTGACCTGTATGAGAGCTATGCGGGTTCGATCCTCGCCACGATGGCGTTAGGCGCATCTGCTTTTGCCGGTGCTGCCGTAGAGGGGATGCAGATAAAGGCAGTCTTGGCGCCTTCACTGATTGCCGCATGTGGTGTATTGCTCTCCATTATAGGTATTTATCTGGTTAAAACCAAGGAAGGTGCGGGTATGAAAGAACTTCTCCGTGCACTGAGTATAGGTACAAATACCGCAGCTTGCCTGATAGCTTTGGCTACATTCGGTATTTTTGCATGGCTCTTCGGAACAGAGACCAGCCAGTGGTGGCAGGTTAGTTTGTCTGTTGTGGTAGGTCTGCTTGCCGGTGTGATCATCGGTCAATCTACCGAATACTATACTTCGCAATCCTATAAACCGACGCAGAAAGTATCTGAAAGCTCGCAGACCGGTCCGGCAACGGTGATTATCAGCGGTCTTGGGTTGGGTATGCTCTCCACTGCAATTCCGGTAATAACTGTAGGTGTAGCCATAATCTTGGCTTATCTTTGCGCCAATGGTTTCCAGGTGGAGTTCAGCGCAGCTAACCTCAGTATGGGTCTTTACGGTATAGGTATAGCCGCCGTAGGTATGCTCTCTACGCTTGGTATCACGCTGGCAACCGATGCCTATGGTCCTATCGCAGATAATGCAGGCGGTAATGCAGAGATGTCCGGTCTTCCAGCCGAAGTGCGTCAGCGTACAGACGCTCTTGATGCACTGGGCAACACAACAGCCGCTACCGGCAAGGGATTTGCCATCGGTTCAGCTGCACTGACTGCTCTTGCCTTGTTGGCTTCTTATGTAGAGGAAATCAAGATTGCTCTTATTCGTACAGGTGAGACCCTGCCGAATGGAGTAGAGGCCGCTAAAGCAACGCTGGTTGATTTCATGGATGCGTATAATGTCAATCTGATGAACCCGATCGTGCTGGTAGGTATCTTTATCGGTTCGATGATGGCGTTCCTGTTCTGTGGTCTGACGATGAACGCCGTAGGCCGTGCGGCACAGAAGATGGTAGAGGAAGTGCGTCGTCAGTTCCAGACTATCAAGGGGATATTGGAAGGGAAAGCGGATCCTGATTATGCTCGCTGTGTAGCTATTTCTACCAAAGGCGCGCAGCAGGAGATGTTACTGCCTTCTATATTGGCAATCATCGTACCTATTATCACAGGATTGGTTCTCGGTGTAGCGGGTGTGTTAGGTCTGCTGATAGGCGGCTTGGCTACCGGTTTCGTGCTTGCTGTATTCATGGCAAACGCCGGAGGTGCTTGGGATAATGCAAAGAAATATGTGGAGGAAGGTCATTTTGGCGGGAAAGGGTCCGATTGCCATAAGGCTACCGTTGTCGGTGACACCGTAGGAGATCCGTTCAAAGATACATCCGGCCCGAGTTTGAATATATTAATCAAACTGATGTCTATGGTTTCCATCGTAATGGCAGGTTTGACGGTAAGTTATCACTTGTTATAGGAACAAAAAATAATCCGGGACAATCCCGGGAGTATAAATAATAAAAGCGCCCCAGGCGCTTTTATTATTTATATAAAAATCGTTTAATAGATTTCTTTGGCGTTTTCTCGAATGGTTTCTCTTGCACTTCAATATGCGATACTTTGCTG
>DEIW01000111.1:0-7208 GCA_002352705.1 Bacteroidales bacterium UBA2764
GAGGATGAGGTTTCGTCTGCTGTCAGCCACTATACCAAACCGGAAGAGGTAGTAGATTTCGCTACCCGCTCGGGCTGCGACAGCTTGGCAATCTCCATCGGTACCAGCCACGGTGCATACAAGTTCACGCCGGAGCAGTGTACCCGTGACCCGAAGACCGGACGTCTTGTTCCTCCTCCATTGGCATTCGATGTATTGGACGCTGTCATGGAGCAGCTTCCTGGCTTCCCGATCGTTCTCCACGGTTCGTCTTCCGTTCCGCAGGAGTATGTAGATATGATCAACAAATACGGAGGCAAACTGCCTGACGCAGTAGGTATTCCTGAGGAGCAACTGCGCAAGGCTGCCAAGAGCGCTGTATGCAAGATTAACATCGACTCCGACAGCCGTCTGGCGTTCACCGCTGCTGTCCGCAAAGTGTTAGCAGAGAAGCCGGGTGAGTTCGATCCGCGTAAGTACTGCGGTCCGGCTCGTGACCTGATGACCGAGCTCTACAAGCACAAGATCATCAACGTCCTCGGTTCCGACGGCAAAGCAGAATAAATGATGGTTGATTAGTTGATCGGTTTATAGGTTTATATGTGGTTTTATGGGTTAAACAGGTTAACTTGTTCAACCACCGATAAACTTATCAACTCATAAACTCATAAACTCATAAATTATGCTTAATTTTATGACCGCCGAAGAAGCGGCGGAATTGATACAGAATGGTGACGTCTTGGGTATGGGTGGTTTTACCGCCACCGGTGTGCCCAAGGCGGTTCCTTTTGCTCTGGCGCAGCGCGCAGAGAAACTCCACGCCGAGGGTGTGCCTTTCCGCGTAGGACTGGAGACAGGTGCATCCATGGGTGACAGTTGTGACGGTGCTTTGGCACGTGCTCACGCCGTCGAGTTCCGTACGCCCTATCAGTCTAACAAATCCATGCGTGAGGAGATTAACGCAGAGGGTACGCACTATTTCGATATGCACCTGAGCCACATGGCGCAGGATCTCCGTTACGGTTTCCTCCCCAAACCCAAGTTCGCCATCATTGAGGCTTCCTATGTAGGTGAAGACGGCACTATCGTACCGGCTGCCGGAGTAGGTATCATGCCTACTATCTGCCGCATGGCGGATAAGATCATCGTCGAGCTCAATGAGATGTTCCCAGCCACCATGCGCGGCATGCACGACCTCTATGAGCCTCTTGACCCGCCTTACCGCAAGGAGATACCTATCTACAAACCCTCCGACCGCTGCGGCTCCGACCATCTGAAGGTGGACCCCGCTAAGATTGCCGCTGTCGTGAAGACCAACCGTCCGAACGAGATAGCCGCTTTCACGCCGGTGGATGCTACTACGGCTAAGATCGGTGAGAACGTAGCCCTCTTCCTGGAGCAGGAGATGCATGCAGGACGTATCCCGTCCTCGTTCCTGCCCATCCAGAGCGGTGTAGGTAACGTAGCGAATGCCGTACTCGGTGAGCTGGGCAAGAACCCGCATATCCCGCCGTTTGAGATGTACTCCGAGGTCGTTCAGGACTCCGTAGTGGACCTCATCAAGGCCGGCCATTGTAAGTTCGCTTCCGGTTGCTCGCTGCGGCTTGTGGAGAGCAAGATGGCGGACGTACTCGCCAACCTCGATTTCTTCCACGACAAGATGCTGCTCCGTCCGCAGGAGACGTCCAACCACCCGGAGATTATCCGCCGACTCGGACTGATTGCTATCAATACGGCGCTGGAGGCAGATATCTACGGTAATATCAACTCCACCCATGTCACGGGCACGAAGATGATGAACGGTATCGGCGGTTCGGGCGATTTCGCGCGCAACGCGTACCTTAGCATCTTTACGACCGCTTCGACGGCGAAGAACGGGGCTATCTCGTCCATCGTACCGATGGTGACCCACCTCGACCACTCCGAGCACTCCGTCAAGGTCATCGTGACCGAGCAGGGTGTAGCGGATCTGCGTGGCAAGAGCCCGCGTCAGCGCGCCGAGGAGATTATCAACAACTGTGTTGCTCCCGAGTACCGCGAGATGCTGCGTGACTACCTCAAGTACGCCAAGCACGGTCAGACGCCGCATAACCTCTCCCTCGCTTTCGCCATGCATGAGGAGTTCCTCAAGTCCGGCGATATGCGTAATACCAAGTGGGAGAACTACCTGCGTTGATTCTTAATGATTGCGTTAGCCTTTGCACCCGCAAAGGTTAACGTTGGGGTATTAGCTCATCCGGCTAGAGCGCAACACTGGCAGTGTTGAGGTGAGCGGTTCTTAACCCTAAAGGGTACGATTATTGCTTATGACAATTGTCTTAGCAAAGCACGATAATTGCAAAGCAATCTTCGAGTCNNCTCCACATAGGAGACTGCGGTTCTTAGCCCCTAAGGGGGCACGATTATTGCGATGAGCGCAATTTACGAGTCCGCTATACTCCACAGAAGTTCCGCATAGCGGCTCTCCCGCTACGGGTTCTTAGCCCAAGAGGGGCACAAATATTTTAAATATACAACCCAAACAAAGAGACAGGACAAAAATACCGTGCTTTTGTTGATATATGCAAATTATCTCACAAAAATCTAAAGTATATTTAATATTTTATATATTTTCATCAAAAATATTAAGTATATTTACTTCTATACACAACACACGGGCGACTCATTCGTTGAGCCGCCCGTATCTTATTTATAAAGCATCAAGAAAGATTATTCCACCTCTTGACCTTGGAGGGTATAGGTTTTGTCTCCACGGAGGATGTAGATCTGGCCGTTATGGAGAATCTTGGTTGTATTATCTCCATTGGCTTCTATATTTTCGATTCCTTCATGAGATAAAGTTGAGAAAGTGATTGTTTGAGTAAATACTTCTGTATCATCAGCTTTCTTCGCGGTGATGGTATATGTATATTCCGTTCCTTCCTCTAAGCCTTTGACTTCATACTGCCAACCCCCATTATTATTCATCGTTGCATTTGATGTGACACGACGCATTTTAGTATTACGCACAGGGATAGCATTTTTATTATTTGAGAGCAACATCCCATCTGCATCAAATTCCAATTCTCGCACAACCTCGCCATCCTTTTTAATTTCGATGATATAGATAGTTGCATCCCAATCATTTGGCCATGTTATAGTTACACTGTTGTCTTCATGTGGGGTTGCGGTTACTTCAGTCTCATAAACATCTTCTGCATATATAAAAGGATAGATATTTACGAATTCTTTCCAATAGTCTGCACTCTTGTATGCTTCAATGCTATTAGCGGGGACATAAAGAGGAATAGACTTGTTAACATCATCAAATGTATTATCACCACACGAAGGAGGGGTTGGTGCCTTACATACAATTTTCGTCAAACTGCTACAGCCTGAAAATGCTTCATATCCGATGTATGAGACACGAGCCGGAATTTTTATACTTTTTAAACTTGCACATCCTCGAAATGCTGCATAACCTATGAAGGTCAAACTATCTGATAATGAAACGCTTTCAAGATTAGAACATCTATCAAATGCTTCACTTTCGATTTCAGAAACTCGTGAATATTCCATAGATGCACATGTCATGCTTGTGCAATCATGAAAAGCACTTTCTCCGATACTTGTGACATAATAATAATGACCATCATTATCTAGTACATATATAGGGATCCTAGCATACGTCATACCAGCATAATTATCTGGATCCCATAAGTATTGGTATGTAACTTGCGCCGTCCAATTAGATTTGAGGTAGTAATACATATTGCCAATTAGAGTGCCATTAGCAAATATTGTCCCTATGCTTACTATAAGCGCGAGGAATAAAGAAATAAGTTTTGTTTTCATTGTTTTAAGATATTAAATGGATTAATAAACTTTGTTGAATAGCAAGACTGCCATCTTCTTTAATTTCATAATTGTTACCTGGCAACTCAAACTCGCATATCCGATAACGTGTTCCATTACCTTCGGTGATACTCTCATCCACCTCAAAACGTCCGCGTAATAAAGGTTTATCTTCACCTTTTTTTAAGGCTTCAACCAATTTGACAAATTGACTTACCAGATTTCCTTCACATAGATGAAGGTAATTCAAATGTTGGATGCGTATATCGTCACCCAAGTCTGCTCTTGGTCGTCCGTCAATCTTTCGGTTTTCCGGCTTCGACCAGTAATCTTTTACTGCTTTTTTGAGGGAAGTCTCCAATGCTTCCGGTGAAAATAAATTCACATAATCTTGAATCGTGAAATTTTCCATATTAATAAATCTTTGATTTGTGAGTTCTAATTGCTCTATTATCCATTTTACGCCAGCATCTCTAACCATGCCTGCTGGTTTTGGAGGCATCTTGTTGATATGTTTCAATAATCCTATTTTAACAAGATGCTCGTTGTCTTTTTCTGGGACAACATATCCATTCTTATTATCTGGAGTAACAAACAAGTCAAGGGACATAGGTTCGTTATTAATATAAGCATCCGGCTTTGTGTCTTTTGTACTTAAAATAACAGCCTTGAATAAATCGTGTTCGACATCATTCTCATCTGTATCTTCCAAACAAACAATAGGATGAAAATACTTCTTGCGGTCAGTTTTGAGCGCATTCTCACCTAACTTAACCCAATAAATTTCTCCTTTTTTAAGCATAGTTCTTGTACCCTTATTCGTGTCGGGTGCAACTTTAGACAGTTAATATTGATTCACATGTATACAAGAAAAGCGCGAACATTATTCACGCTTATTCTCTCTAACGAGGTTCCTGCAAGACCCTACAACCAAGAATAAACAATAACGCCCACGCCCGATATGTTTAACCCTCCCGCCCAGTTCGGGCGAGGACTGAATATAACATATCCACGAGGACGCTTATTGCACTATCTTGTTTCGGGGTCGTGAATTTTGCAGGATTCCGTTAGACCAAAACAAGCGTCAATAAACGCCTTTTATGTCATGCAAAGGGTTTGATCACCCATATATGGTCGATGCTTCATCGGACAAGAATGGGCGGCTTGCACCTTTGCGGTGCAAAGATAGTGAAAATTTTTGGATTACACAAATCTATTTGTGGTTTTTTGCTAAATTAGCGTGTTTTGAGCGAGTTTTGCAAAGTTTGTATGGTGTGCTTATCGTATCGGTATCCGTTCGGTGGAGCGATGTCGCAATGTCGCAATGTCGCGGGTAATGATATTAAAAACGCACTGTAAAAGTAGCAATATGATAGAAATAATTAAAATAATCACCTAAACATTTGCACATAAAAGTCTATTACTACGGAAGCCATAAGTTCTCCACCTAATGGCGAGAAAAGTTGTGGAGGAAGCAAATTATTTTATTTACCAGTGATCCGCTATTATTCTTCTGGAGGCAGATTGCTTCACAGATAGTCAGTATCGTCTTACATCAAACCGGGTCATTAAACATGTTTTTTTTATGAATAAAATTTTTACAAAAGACGCTTCGGCGTCTATGGCAAAAGAGGGACTTGCTCTCTCTCCCGCTCTTTTGAAAGAAGCGGGTTCTAAAGGAACATCTTATGCAGAGATGTCCGTCTGCTTGCGTTATAAAGTGGAATATAGTAATCGGAGACGTTATGGAGGAATATAGTAATCGGAGACGTTATGGAGGAATATAGTAATCGGAGGCGTTATGGAGGAATCTTAATAATCGGACACTTTTTTTTCTTTGATGCATAGTCGTTGCATAGTCATTGCATAGCCATTGCATAGTCATTGCCTCCTCGATGCCCCTTACAACATGTCTGCAATTCTCTGAAAACAAGGCTTTTGCAGAAGCTTATCATTTGCCTCTCAAAATGAGTGCATCTTAATAATCGTAAACTTTCAATTTTCGATTATTACATATTCATACTGCATTAAATTTCCTAAAAGTCTTGCATAATTCAAAAAAAAGCAGTACCTTTGCACCCGATTTCGTGGTGTGCGCGTTGCCAAAATCCGTAACCGCACTTAATAGGGAAGGCTGTGTAAGTCAGCCGCTGTCCCGCAGCCGTGAGTCTCATATAACTGAGTTTCAGATTCTTACGACCACTGTTACACATGTAATGGGAAGGTAGAAACGAGGGAGACGAGCCGGAAGACCTGCCATGAAGTTTATATAACCGTAGTACGCCGCAAAGCCGGCAGACAGCGCCCTCGTGGATTGGGGCACCGGAAAATGAGATTTAGAGAACCAGACACATTTGGATTAGTAACGTATGCTGTGTAAGTACGTGTGCAAAGCGACAGACCGCTTTGTGCTTTTTTGTGTGCCGTTGCTGACGGCAGGTGTTTTGTTGTGCGGGGTAGAGACCTATGCCGCTTCTCCTTATATATCACGCGTATGGGAGTACATGCCCGCGCCCGGTCAGTTCGTCAACTCCATGCCGGAGTATGAGGAGGGCGATGATGCCAATGACATGCGCATGAAAGCGGAGGAAGCCATTGCGGATAACAACCGCGGCATGATTTCCCTCGGCGGTTGGGGCGGGTATGTAGTCTTCGGTTTCGACCATATGGTGCTCAATGTGCCCGATGCCAATGACCTCATCGTCCTCGGTAACGCTTTCGAAGGTTCCTCCGAACCCGGTATCGTGCTCGTCAGCCATGACGCAAACGGCAACGGCAGACCTGACGACGAGTGGTACGAACTTGCGGGTTCTGAATACACCAACCCCGCCACCATTCACAACTATTCTGTCACGTACAGCCGTCAGAAAGAGGGCAAGAACTATCCTCAATGGATAGAGGAGAACAGCATCACCTTCACGGGTTCGCGTCTTCCGGATAACTACGAAGACCTGTCCGGCGAAGGTACGTATTATGTGCTCTATGCCTATCCCTTCGGCTATGCAGACAACCACCCCAATAACAGCGTGTCCGCCCAACTGGATATAGCCCGGGCGGTCAAGGCGGACGGCACTCCGGCGAACTTGCAAGGTATCCATTTCGTCAAGGTCTATACCGCTCTTCATCAGCAAGCCGGCTGGCTCGGCGAGACCTCTACGGAGATAATGGGTGCCGAAGACCTGCATCCGGACGCCACGCAAGACCTGGAAAACCTCTCCCCGAGGTGTTCTACGGACGGCCACCGGCAGTCCGATCGAGCAGAGCTCTTCACCCGCTCAAGGGAGGGAGTCAAGATCCTCTGCAACGGACAACTCTATTTGAGGTATGAAGGGCAGATGTACGATGTACAAGGAAAAAGAATAAAGGAAATTGAGAATTGAGAATAGACCGCCCTA
>DEIW01000111.1:7245-16092 GCA_002352705.1 Bacteroidales bacterium UBA2764
ACCGCTACGCTCAAAGTAGAAAGTAGAAAGACCGCGGCAAAGCCGCTCAAAGATAATGAATAAAGAATAATGAATATGATGAAAAGAACTATTTTCTTTTTATGCGGGCTGCTGATGGTAATGAACCTCAGTGCCACAGACACCATCCGCCTGAATATGCAGGCGTTCATGGAAGACTATCCCTTGGACTCGGACGGCAAATGGATATATACGTATAATGCCGGCTACCGGTCTCTGGATTTCGAAGACTTCTCATTCTCTCACATGCGTGCCGATGCCATGTCAGAAGGCGAGATGAGTTACTGGGACGGCTTCACCCTGTGTACCAACGGCGATAACGCCGACTATGGCATGGCGGGTTCTTCTTCCGAATGGCCAGCCCATCAATGGGGCTGTATGGCAGGCGGCGGGATGGACTCTACCGGAGCACTCGTCAAGGGAGCACCTTATCTGGTGGCCTATTGGGGCTATAACTACGAAGAAGAAGGGTTGCGGAGTCTGCAAGTGGATTTCAGTGACGGACAGACCCATCGTCCGTTAGGCATATGGGTATGCAGCCACCCATGGGCATACTATGGTATCGAGCATGATGACGGTTTTGCACACTCGTTTGCGGACAACGGCAGTTTCTTCAATCTGATAGCCCATGGTCTGGACGAAGAGGACAAGGATGCCGGTGAGCCGGTGGTGTTCTCTCTGGCGTCGTTTCACGACAATAAGCTGGACCAGCCTGCCGATTGGCGATGGATGGACCTGAGCTCTCTGGGTCAGGTGAACGGTGTCTATTTCACGTTGGAGAGTTCGGATGACGCCAAGTCACTGGGTATCAACACCGCCGCATATTTCTGTCTCGGCGGGATGGAGATGCTGGCCCATGTGGACGAGATTCCGCGCCCTACAGGTTTGGAAGCGGAGCCTTTGGACGAGAACCGCGTCAAAGTGACTTGGACCCGAGTGCGCGATGCCGCATACTACCGCGTCTATGTGGATTCGGTATTGGTTGACTCCACGACGACCAACTCCTATATCTTCAAGGGCTTGCAGACCTATACCTCCTACCGCTTCTACTCGCAGGCAGTTTCGGCATATGGCGAGTCAGGCGAGTGGGGAGCAGTGAGGGCTCAGACCAAAGACCTAACGGCTCCTTCTGCGGTGACGGGATTACAGGCTACGGGGCATACCTATTCCATTGATTTGTCCTGGAGTGCCGCTACGGACAATGTGTCAGTGAGCCGCTATGCGGTCTATGTGGACGGTGTGCGTTATGCCCGCGTGAAGACGACCTCCCTCACTATCACCGGTCTGGACACCGATGTTGTCTATACCATAGAGGTGGAGGCCTGGGACCAGTCTGACAACAAAGGTCCGCGTGTGTCTATCAAAGCGGCAACGGGCAGCGCAATCGTGCCGGAAGACATCGCATCACCTGAGGCAGACAAGGGAGCACCTAAAGCCGTGTATGACATGAACGGACGGAAGATGCGCCCGGATACGCAACTGCCGAAAGGAGCGTATGTAGTACAAACAGAAGATAATCACTATAAAAAAATAATCCGATGAAGAAGTATCTGTCTTATTTATGTGCGTCAGCCTTTTTATGGTTCTTCGCACCGGTAGAGGCGGCTCAAGTCTCTATCACCATGAACAGCGTCACCAATACCATGACGCTTGCCGATGCTGACGGTAACACCATCCCGCATGACGAGATGACTACCGCTAACAGCAAAAACACCTATTCGTTCAACCTGCCGGACGGCACTTACACCCTCTACGGCTACAACTCCTCCAACGACTTGAACGGTACGTTTACTTTCACCGTCAGCGGAACGAAGGAGATGGCATTGCAGATATGGACGATTACCAAATTAGCCGTCACGAACAAGAATGCGGATAATAGCGCATGGGTCTATGGCACGGACTACACGATTGAGGACGTACAAGTGCATAGCCGTGAGGGCGAGACTTTTCCTGTTACTCTGGGCATGAACGCAGGCAATCCTTCGGTTCTGACCTATGACGGCGGAAGCGTGCTCCTCCGTTTCGTGCCTTCAGCCGAACGTGTAGCAGAAGGGTACATAGCCGCCGATGACGGACGTACCGTTACCGGGAACACTACTATTCAGACCAAAGTGCGTGAGAGTGGTATATTCACCTCTACGTGTCCGGCGGATGCGGAGATCACGATGATGCAGAAGCCCGGCGGTGATGGCGGTTCGGGAACTATTCACTTCACGCCTTTCCGTGTCATCGCACCGCAAAGTGTAGAGAATACCGGAAGCACAAAGACTTATACATGGCGTTTGGGCTCCGGAGGCAAATATAATATGCGTGCAAGGAAAGAAGGCGGGCTGACACAGTTGCTGACTTTCTATTACAATACCGATCCTTCCAAATGCCCGGAGATTAACTTCACCGATGCGGACTTTTCAGCTCGTTCACCTAAGTGGGTGGATTATGACCCGAAGAGTTTGTCCGGTCTGAACGACTGTAATATCCTGCTCAATATCAACGAGAAAGGGTATTTGAAGATGACAGCCGGTCAGGAGTATGACCTCATGGCGGAGCGTGACTGGCAGATTATCCCTAACCAGACGGAGAACTATTTTTTGGAGCCGGACTACCACTATGCGGTATATGATATGAATGGTAATCCCGATAATTCGGTTATTGAGATTGTGCCTGACGGCAATGTTGGTTCGGAGTGGTCTATTCTGCGTGCCAAAGGTGCCGGCACGGCGATTGTGACGGTGACCTATGATGCGGCTTCTGCCCTCCAGTATGCCAATAATACCGGCAATATGAGTACCTATTACGGCGGTCAGTATTTCGGTGCTATTTGGCCCGAGAACACCGGCGTGTTTGTCGTTTCGGTCAATGCACCAGCCAACAGCATGGATGCCAATATGCGCATTAATGAGACATACAATGAAGAGAAGATGAAGAATGCCGGCAAATATGTTGATGCCGAGCACGATGTGTTCTATTATATCAATGACGAAGAGGCGTTCAACTACACCTTCAAGCCGACCGGTGTGCAGACAGTAGAGATCAGTTATCCGACTATCCGTACGAACGATGCAGTCTATAACACAGGCTGGCACGCAGTCAGCAAGAATGCCGACAACACCTATACCCTGCCACTCAAACACGGACGCCAGATTATTCGTTTAGGTGACGGAACAGGCAAGTATGAATACCAAGTGCTGACAGCCCGCCATGCCACACGTACCATCACTAACGAGACTACAGGAAAAGACAAGTTCTTCCCCGGAGATCAAGTGAAAATACAATACGACGGACTCTTCCATCCGGCGAACAAACTATCCGGTATCTATAACATGTCTGCCTATGTCACCTATAACGGTATTCCGGCAGGCACTGCCTTGATACTCGGTCGCAACCAATACTGGTTCGGTTCGACTCCTTCGGCGCAAGCTATCTCCTTTACTATTCCGGCGGACTACACCGACCCGACACTGGTACTGACCGATGGTGTTATCCAAGTGACCGGTTTCGGTGACCCAATAGGCAACCACCGTACGATAGACAAAGTAGGCGGTCGTTCGCCTAACTTCACCGCCGTTGCGCATCAGACATATTTCGGAGCCCTGCCCGATGCCATTATCCCTGTGACGCAGCCCACGAAGAGTCTTGTGACTTTTGTCCTCACGCCGGAAGAGACGGTTATCAGCAAAGTGACCAATAGTCTGGGTGTAGAACTCACTCCCGATGCAGAGGGCAGATACCTGTTGAGTGAAGGAGACAACACCGTGCAGGCTGAGGCTGCCGGTTACAAACGCTCTGCTGTCACGGTGACTATCGAGGCAGGCGATGAAGCCGAGAAGACAGTAACTATCGCGCTGGAGGCTATCCCTGAAGAAGGATGGAATGGAACGGACAATGCAGCGGTGACACCGGTTGGCGGTATCTATCACATCAAGAACGGAGCTGAGTTGGCATGGTTCGCCGCGCAGGTGAATGCCGGTACAGGCAAAAGTTGGAAAGCGGTTCTTGACAATGACATCGACCTCTGCTGCTATGACTGGACACCGATAGGCATCAGTAGTGCAAAACCCTATTCGGGCACGTTTGACGGACAGGGATTTGCGATAAAGAACCTCTTTATCAACACTCCCGACGGACGCTATTATGGCCTGTTCGGTTACCTGACCAATGCAACGGTAAAGAACATGACCGTTTATGGCTCCGTTACTTCCGGTTATGACAAGACGACCGGCGTGCAGTTGGGTGGCGTTATAGGCCATGCGCAAGGTGTGACAGCTACGCCATGCACTATCTCCGGCATCACTAATTATGCGAATGTGACGGGACACTCCAAATATGTAGCCGGTATTGTGGGTTACGCTAAATCGTATGTGAACATTGACCGCTGTGCCAACTACGGCAATGTGACGGTCTCTAATGCGACAAAGACTTACGGAACGGACGTGGCAGGTATTGCCTTTATGAACGGTACCTATGGTACTATCACCAATAGTTACAACTGTGGCGATATTGTTGCCAACAACAATGTAGGCGGAATTTATGCCTCTACGGTTAACATCACTGTCACCAATGTCTACAACACCGGTCGCGTACATGCTACGCAGACGAATGGTTCCGGCTATTCCTGCCACGGGGCAATCCGTCCGATGGCGAACACTACAGGTACTACCGATAAAGTGACCAACGCTTACGCTGACGAGGATTTCCTCTTCAATGAACTCAACACAACGATTATCACTGCTCCCGAAGCATGGACAGGCGGTGAAGTGGCATACAAGCTCGGTGACGCTTTCGGTCAGGAGATAGGCGTGGACCCGCTGCCGGTACTGGGAGGCATGAAGGTCTATGAGTGTGAGCGCCCCGACGGAACCAAGTTCTACGCCAACCAGCCTTACGAGTGTTACCAGCGCAAGGGACTGACCCCGGGACGCATGGGAACCATCTGTATCGCTTACGCTTCCGACAAATACGAAGGGGCTACGTTCTACCGCCTGTTGCACAAGCAGATGCGCGGAAATGAACCTTGGAACCTCACGCTCGAAGAGGTGACGACCCTCGAAGCCGGCGTGCCGTATGTCTTCGTGCCCGAGGCGGATTCCATCAATGTCTATTACCTCGCTTCAAGCCAAGTCTCCGATCCGGGCCATTTCAACGGTCTTTATGGTACGTTCACCGATATCTATGACGGTGATGCCGGCGCACCGGGTAATAAGTTAGAGGGCAACTATTTCGTCTCTAATAATATGTTCCGCCTCTGCGGTGCGCATTGCTCGCTTGCTGCCAACCGTGCCTATATCAAGATGGACGAAGTGGCAGAAGAAGGACAAGCCACTGCCCCCAAGCCTGTACAAGGAAGACGACAGATTACTATCGGACGGAGCGATATGCCTCAGACGCCGACGGGCATTGACGAAGTACCAAGTGACCAAGTACCAAGTACAAAGGCACAGAAAATCCTCCGCAACGGACGGTTGTATATCCTCCATAACGGGCAGATGTATGACATGACAGGCGCTAAGTATTAAATAATTTGACCATTTGGTCATTAACAACGATAGAGATTTATGAGAAAAGAATATATTTTACCGACAGTACAGGTCTCAGCAATAACCGGGATAACCGCTTTGTTGTCTGCCAGTATGTTTCCAGGCAATGTGAACCCCACGCCGATTGATGGCGTCGGAGGAGAATAAGGCTGCCAAGCATAAGAAAAACGTCCCTCGGGGCGTTTTTTTTTGCGTATGTCAAAAAAAAGCAGTAATTTTGCAGGCGCAAATTGAGATAGCCCCACCCGACCTCCCCGTGAGGGGAGGAGAAAGGGTCGCAGCGAAAAAATCGTAAATAAATCGTACATCGTAAATCTGTAAATCGTAAATATTTTTCATGTATCCTCAACAAGTAATAGATGCCCTTCGGCATGTGCGGTACCCGGGAACGGGCAAGGATTTGGTAGAAAGCGGTATGCTGGAGGACGATATCCGTATCTCGGGTTTTGAGGTGTCTTTTTCGTTGATTTTTCCGAAGGATAACGACCCCTTCATGAAATCGGTGGTGAAAGCCTCCGAAGCGGCACTCAAGACCTATATAGACCCCAATGTAGAGGCGCATATACACACCAAAACCCCTCCCCATCCCTCCCCTCAAGGGAGGGGGACGAAGAGCGGTCCCATCCGCGCCAAACATATCATCGCCGTACATAGCGGCAAGGGCGGAGTAGGCAAATCGACAGTGGCAGCGAACCTTGCGGTAGCTCTGGCTAACAGAGGTTTCTCCGTAGGACTGCTGGATGCCGATATCCATGGTCCGTCGATGCCGAAGATGTTCCGATGCGAGGACGCCCGTCCGTACTCTGTGGAGGAAGAAGGCCGCACGCTCATTGAGCCTATCGAGCAGTATGGTGTGAAGATGCTCTCTATCGGTTTCTTTGTCAACCCTGAGAGCGCGGTCATATGGCGCGGAGGCATGGCCTCGAATGCTATCAAACAGCTCATCGAAGATGCCCATTGGGGCGAGTTGGACTATTTCCTCATAGACCTTCCTCCTGGCACGAGCGACATCCATCTGACGCTTATCTCCGAACTGCAACTGACCGGGGCTATCGTTGTGACGACACCGCAGCCTGTGGCACTTGTCGATGCCCGAAAGGGCGTGGAGATGTTCCGCAACGAGAAAGTGAACGTGCCTATCCTCGGACTCATTGAGAACATGGCATGGTTCACTCCTGCCGAACTGCCTGAGAACAAGTATTATATCTTCGGCAAGGACGGCGGCAAGGCCTTAGCCGCTGAGTTGGGTATCCCGTTGTTGGGTCAGATACCTCTTGTGCAGTCCATCCGCGAAGGCGGCGACGAAGGTACGCCTATCGCCCTGCAAGCCGGACATCCCGCAGCCATGGAGTTTGACAAAATAGCCAGTCAACTGGTAGACCAGTGAACCAGTAAACGAAATGAACAGAACCGCCGAACTCGGAACAGCTCCTGTACACCAGCTTCTATGGAAGTACTCCCTGCCCGCCATCATTGCGATGACGGCGAGTTCGCTGTATAACATTGTCGATTCCATTTATATCGGTCACGGATGCGGTGCCTTGGCGCTCGGGGCGCTGACGGTGGCGAAGCCGTTTATGGACATCTGTGCCGCCTTCGGCAGCCTTGTCGGGGTAGGTGCTTCTTCTCTATTGGCCATCTATCTGGGCGAGAAAGACTATGACCGTGCCAACCGTGTCTTGGGAAATGTCATTGTGATGAATATCCTCCTCTCGTCCATAGTCATGGCAGTGGGGCTGGTATGGCTGAACCCTATTCTGATGGCTTTCGGTGCAAGTGAGGACACGTTGCTGTATGCGCACGAATACATGGAGATAATCCTGTACGGCAATATTCTCACGCATATCTATTTCGGTCTGAATTCCATGTTGCGTTCGGCGGGTCATCCCCGTTTCTCCATGGTGGCTACTATAGTGGCAGTGACGGTGAACATCATCCTTGACCCGATTTTCATATTCGGTCTTGATATGGGTGTCCGCGGAGCAGCCCTGGCAACGGTCATCAGTCAGGCAGTAGCGGTAATATGGCAGCTGACGAAATTCCTGGACAAGAATGAGTTAATCCGTTTTCATCGGGGTATATGGCGTCTGAACCGTCATATTACGGGCCGTGCGTTAGCGATAGGCATGTCGCCATTCCTGACGAACCTGGCGCATTGTTTCGTAGTCATCATCATCAATAACCAGTTGAAAGCCTTCGGCGGCGACATGGCGATAGCTTCGTATGGAGTAATCAACCGTCTGACTTTTGTCTTTGCGATGATGGTGATGGGTCTGAACCAGGGCATGCAACCCATAGCGGGTTTCAACTACGGGGCGAAGCATTATGACCGTATGCTGCAATCCTTTTATCTCACCTGTCTCTATGCCACGGGCGTGATGAGTATAGTGTTTTTCTTAGGCGAGTGCTGCCCTGAGTTAGTGACGAAGATGTTCACGCATGACCCGGTACTGATCAGCCAGACCGTCCGCCCGATGCGTATCATCTGTTCTACGATGCTGATTATCGGATTCCAGATGGTGACGGGTAACCTGTTCACCTCTATCGGCAAGGCAGGGAAGGCCATCTTCCTGAGTCTGACGCGGCAGGTGCTGTACCTGATACCTCTGACGCTGCTGATGCCCATGCTGTTCAACAATCCTCTGGACGGCGTATGGTGGGCAATCCCGGCGAGCGATACACTGGCTGCCATCACGGCAGTGATAGTGCTCCTTGCCTCGCGCCGGAAACTGCATATGAATTGAATTGAGAATTGAGAATTGAGAATTGACCGCCCTGCGGGCTCAAAGTAGAAAGTAGAAAGACCGCGGCAGAGCCGCTCAAAGTAGAAAGACCGCCCTACGGGCTCAAAGATAATATAAGACACAAACAACGTCCAGTAATGGATTAATATTCACTTTATTTAAAAATTTATTATTATGAAAAAGTATTTTATGATCGCCATGGCGGCAGTAGTCCTCATGGCCTGTGGCAGCAAGAGTGAGAGTACCGGTCTGCCCAAAGCGGAAGAGAAAGCACTGGAAGCCGCAACAGTAGAAGCTATCGACCAATTGGGCGAAAGTCCCGAGACCGTAGATGCCGCTTTAGTGAAAGCAGGTTTCAAACAAGCAGAAATCGCACTTCCGGATTTCGGTAAGGTTCCTGCCCGTATGCTTAAAAAGGCTCCTGCTGCAAAATCCGAAGCAACTTATGGAGATGCAAAAGAAGTTAGCTATGTGTATGGTTTGCCGGACAACTACAAGAGCATGTCCGAAGCGCAGGTTATGGCTTGGATGGCTAAAAGAATAGCAGACGG
>DEIW01000111.1:16105-18901 GCA_002352705.1 Bacteroidales bacterium UBA2764
AGACCCGATAATCATTGTTATGGTTAACTGCGTAGATAACAAAATGGTTAATATGGGCACCTCTGTGGTTCTCGCTAAAAACGACAAGTCCAGCAAAGTATATACCGCTACCTCCGAAAACTTCTACAGCACACTTCCTTCCGACGAGAAGAAATACACATGGGAGGGTGGAATAGAATATCGCGATAGGACCAAAGAAAAAATGAACTACGATGATCACTCCGCCTATGTTGCTGCAGTAGCCAAGGCAGAAGGAATAACCGCCTATGAGCAGGCTACCGTTGTAACGGAGGGTTCTTTAGATAGCGAAACAGCTATCGGCTATATGTATTATTGCGGCGTCGTTAACCCGAGTGCACAAGAAGAAGCAGAGCAACTCAAGAGCGGAGCTCCGGCAGCTCTCGTAATGCAGTCGTATTCCATCTCAAGGTTCTAAGGAATATAATAACATAGAGTGCTTTTATGAAAGCACATGTCCGCCTCTCCATTCCGAGGGGCGGCTTTTTATATCCAATGATGCGGGAATTAATGCGAAGCTTGCGGGGCGTTCAGTTCCTGAGCGAGCCCCTCGATGTCCCTTTTGCACTGTTTGAGGAGAGCCGTAGCCTCTGATGCCATGCGTTTGTATTCCTCCATGCTGAGTGCTTCTGCGGATTCCAATTGTGCGATAATAGTCTCCGCTTTTTTTATGTTCTCGTCGTAATTCATCATCAATGAGCAATATAGCAAACAGAATTTATTTTCCTTTTCCGCGTAGTATGACTCCTACGGTAAAGAAGAGGATTTTGAGGTCGAGCAGTAGTGACATATTCTCCACGTAGACGATATCGCAGTTCAGGCGCTCAATCATTTTCTCCATGGTATCGGTATAACCTACGCGAATAGGTCCCCATGAAGTCAGTCCCGGACGGACTTTATAGATGAGGCAGTAATAGGGTGCCTGTGCCATTATCTGCTCAATGAAATAGTTTCTCTCGGGTCGGGGTCCTACAATAGACATGTCTCCTCTCATGATATTCCAGAGCTGCGGCAGTTCGTCCAGTCTGTATTTGCGTAGCCGGTACCCGACAGCAGTGATACGGGGGTCGTTGTCGAGCGTGAGATGGGGTACTCCGTCCGACTCGGCATGGTCAATCATCGTGCGGAACTTAATGATACGGAAAGGAATGCCGTAGAGTCCTATCCGTTCCTGTGTGTAGAAGACAGGTCCTTTGGAGTTGCATTTGATACAAATAGCAATCATCAGGAAGAGTGGCGAGAGTAGCACCATGCTGATGCATGAAACGATGGTATCGAAAGCCCTCTTGATACATATCTCGGAATCGCTCATGTTCTGCTCGGTAATGCGTATGAGTGAAGGGCGGTCTATGTGTCCGATACGCGCGGCACCGGTGAGCATGTCATACACGCGCGGCACCATGCTTATCTCGCAAGAGAGCGGATAGAGGCATGCGATGAGTTCGTATAGTTGGCGGTCGGTGTAGCCGGAGGGCAGGTCAATAATCACCTCGTCCTGTTCGCCCGCGACCAGTTGTTGCGCCTCCTTCATGGAATGAACCGTCTTGGTGCGTAAGACGCCTCTTCTGCGGGAGAGGAGCGTGATAATCAGACGCGGTATGTAACTCAGGGTGAACTGCATACCGAAGAGGACTCCCAAGGATACGATATACCGGTTATAGGAATCGACCTCATCATCGATAATGATGATAAAGAAGAAGAGCAGGGATATGACAGCCGCCGAGACGAAGGTCCGCAAGAACTCCCTCCAGAGCGGTTTCTGGAAAGGTCTCAGATAATAGCCGGACAGGTAATAGACAGCCAGACAAATAAACGGATACACCAATAACGGCACCCAGAACGAGAAGGCGGGAATCAATGCGTCATGCATGAAATTCACGCGCCCGTCATATACCATCCACCGGAAGATCAGGAAGCACAACCAGACCAGTTCGCTACTGATCAAGTCGGCGGTCAAGTATAATAATTGTTGTTTGCGTCTGAGAGTCATGGGCATTTACCATTTGGTCATGGTCATTTACCATTTGGTCATTTATTGTCTGATGATTATAAACGTATTGTCACTATTTACTTTGATGATAGAGCTGGGTTCATGGGGCGTTTCGTCGTCTCTGCGGAAGCGGCAGACATAGTCTGCTCCGTTCAGGACAGCTTCTTCTATCTCATGAAAGAAACGGGCAGTCGGATGTCCGCTGATGTTCGCGGAGGTGGAGACAACAGGTCTTTTGAGGCGTGCGCAGAGGGCTTGGCTGAAAGGTTCGGAGGAGATGCGTATCCCTATAGAGCCGTCTTCGGCAATGAGATTGGACGCCAGATGCCGTGCATTCGGATAAATGATCGTCAGCGGCTTGGCTTCGTCCTCATACTCCCTCCCTTGAGCGGAGGGCTGGGGAGAGGTTTCTTCCAGCAGCATCTCCGCGGTCTCGGGGATATCGACATAGTAATTGAGTTTTGCCGCCGAATCGAGGAGCACGAGCATGGACTTACTGTCTTCGCGCTGCTTGAGAGCGTATATTTTAGCCACCGCCTCTGGGTTCGTGGCATCGCAACCTATTCCCCATACCGTGTCGGTAGGGTACACGATGACCCCACCTGCGCGGAGAACCTCCACGGCTCTCTCCAAATCTTCCTTATCGTAGCGACCAAAATCCATTTACGGCGCAAAGGTACTGCTTTTTTTTGAAATATGCAAGAAAAAACGCCGCGGAGGACGTTTTTTCGTTGAACGCTACGCTGTGGAGGAGGTTGAGCGCTACGCTGTTGAGGGGGCAAAAAAAG
>DEIW01000008.1:0-2265 GCA_002352705.1 Bacteroidales bacterium UBA2764
TTTAACTTTTAACTTTTAACTTTATTTGTGCTAAATAATTGATATTCACGCATTTAAAGATTTACAGGTTAAGGGTTAAAAGTTAAAAGAATCGGATTTTGAATTTACATGTGGCGAGAGAGGCGCGAGAGAGGCTGAAAGACGCGTAAGAGACGCGCAAGATATGCTGTTATGGTATAGTGAAGTCAAGGATGCGAACGTAGTGCGTACGTAATGCAAACGTAGTGAGAACGGGAATGGAAGGTAAATGGAAGGTAATGGGCATCTTACGGTCACGTCCACAATGGTCGCGAAATGGTCGCCTAAATGTAATAGAAAGCTTATAGTTCCTTATATTTTATGCTGTACATTTCTAATCCTCTTTTAATACACTCAAGTATATTGTTGTGTTTGCCGTTAGACTTACAAAAATAGTGTTTTCCGGCTCCAAGAGCGACAATATCCCTAATGTATTGTTTTACTTGTATTTCAAACTCTGATAATTGAGCATAATGGTGTATAAGGAGTTGTTCATTAACACGCTCTACAGTATCTTTACTGCCAATATTAGGCATGTCAAAAAAGTTTATTTCTGCTTCTTTTGAAGCATCCATAACTTCGCGAACGCATGATAATTCGGGTGAGTATTCGCCAATAATAACAATAAACGATTTTTGTGTCATCAGTCTATCCCTTTCAATTTGCGTTTAATTTGTATTAGAAAATTTACTACCTCGTAATAAATAGTACCTTTATACCATTTTGTACTTTTTTTGTCATGCCAACTTGACTCCAGATGGTGTATGGAATAAGTATTGTTCGTGCGGCGCATAACACGTGTGGAAGTAATAGGCGAAAAGTAATCATGCGTATAGATATGCAATCCTAACTCCTCTAAATATTGCTCCTTACGACATGGTATAAATCCCTTTTGGCACAAGGCTTTCCCCATTCTTTGCACATTTGTTGTTAAATCATAAGAATCATCGGGCATCACAAAGACAGCATCATCGTATGCGTGAAGCATTTCTTTTGCCCAAATAGAATGAGGTTCACATCCCATAACACAAGTACCCGGTAAATGCGCTAACGATTCTTCCAAACCCATAAAAGCTATATTTTGCAGTAATGGTTCGAATGACTTGAGAACTTCAACATCTGTATCAAGATATATTCCGCCAAATTGCTCCAATGCAACCATGCGAACATAATCGCTCACAAAAGCATATTTTCTTGCTTTATAGGCTTGCTGCACATATAACGGAGCATGCTCTATAGTGAAGTTTCGTTCATTCCATTCACGGATTTCCCAATTGGGCATACATTGACTCCAAGTTTGCATATACTTTTGCATATGTTCAGGAATGCTTTTTTCGCCAAACCAACAATAATGAATAATCTTAGGTATCATAAGCTATACGTACACAAAAAACGCGAATAACTGTTATTATCCGCTAGTCGAGGCTGTAGGAAATGCCTTAGTTATCAGATATATAAACAGAAACTCGCGCCGTGTATATATCCGCCAACACACTACAGGATACACCTATAGTGTGGGCGAGTCTTACACTCGTGAGCATCTACTTACTTGTTGTTCTGAATAACTAATTGTGAAAACTTCCTACATTTTCGACTAGTCAGAGAACAAGCGTGTAAACGCTTTATTTAACAAGATGTTAGCGCAACGCTTTGCGCTTGTCTTTCTCCGGGTTTAACGTCTCAGAGAGGTGACGATATTAACAAGTGAGCAAATACTCAGGTGCGAAATCCGCGCCGTTCGCCCACTCAATCGTATTATACGCGATGTGGAAGTTCTTAAAGAACGTCAAATCGCGCAAGGGTTCAAAGGCGGCGCCTTTCAACTTGTCACTGAAATCGACCACCCTGTCCACGTTGTTGTTGAACCACAGATGAATCTTGTGGTCGCCAACGTACTGTGCTTTTGTAATCTCCAGAAATTCCATAATCGTATTATTTTAAAGGTACAATATGTTTTACCATCTCACCGTTCTGAGCACGATCCCAATTCTCCAACAGTTCGTCACGGTGCAAATCCAGCCACTCAAGTACCATGCGCAAAGCACGTCCGGGCATTTCGCCTTTCACCACACCATCTTTGATGCTGACTATAATCTTGTAGTCGCCATACCAAGCATGAAAATGAGCAGGAGCATGATCCTGAAAATTCATAAAAATGATGATTCCGTAAAAAGCACTAATCTGCGGCATAATATTGAGTGTTTTTAATTGTTATTCTTGTTAGCTTTGCAACTTTCGGCTGCAAAG
>DEIW01000008.1:2297-8025 GCA_002352705.1 Bacteroidales bacterium UBA2764
CGGCTGCAAAGGTACGATTTTTTTTCGAGATATGCAAATTTATTTGCAAAAATCAAGAATTTGTAGCTGAGGACTTGCGTAATTCGGATTTTTTTTGTAATTTTGCAGTCGATTTCGACAATCAATTGTACATCGTACATCGTTAAATCGTACATCTTTCGGCCTTGGTAAAGGCAAGGGCGTGACCCGAGAATATTCCTATAAAATTGTTAAACTATCCTAGGCGGAGGCCGCTCCTTCCGCTTCAACGGAAGGACGCTCCGGGGTTACGCTTATGGCTCAAATTTTCAATCTCAAATCTCCAATTTCCAATAGAACGGCAACGCCGTTCCAGATGCCTATGTTCCGGGATTGGGTGCCCAAACGCATACAGCCGTGGATATATATTCTGCAGGTCCTCTGTATCCAGTTCTCCGGAGGTGTCTATCTCGGCGCCTTGGAAGCTGTCAGAGGCACTACGGCTCTCCAACTGGAGGACCTTCTCATGCTGCTTTATGCCGGGCTCGCGGGCATGGCGGTCTGGTTCCCCATGCTCTTCCGGACAAAGTTCCGCTTTACCAACCAACAGCTGCTCATCACCTCGGCTGTCCTGATAGCTGTCTGTAACCTCATCTCCATGTCCACTACTAACATGGCGATTCTTCTGCCTGTCTGTTTCATTGCCGGAATAGCTAAGATTCAGGGCACTTTTGAATGTATGTCGAATATCCAGCTTTGGATGACGCCCGAGCGCGATTTCGGAGTCTTCTTCCCGATACTGCATATCATCCTTCTCACGGCTATCACCGGCAGTGCATGGCTGGCAGCGGTCGTCGCTTTCCATTTCTCCTGGCAGATGATGCATGTCCTCACGGTAGGGACGATGTGTTTCGTGATACTGGTCCAGATTACCCTCTGTCGGCCCTGGTGTCCTATGCCGCAAAGGATGCCGCTCAAGGGTATTGATATTGCTTCGGGACTCCTCATCTCTCTCTTGATGCTCATGATCAGTTATATTCTGGTCTATGGCGACCGGCTCATGTGGTTCTTCTCGCCTACGCTCCGATGGATATTGGCGGTTGGCTTGATTCTTTTGGCTTTCATCATGTACCGCCTCAAGACGGTGGAGAACCCCTATATCTCTTTGGAAATCTTCAAATATAAGAATGTACTGGCTATCCTCTTGGTTACGGCTATTGCGGAACTCCTTCTCGGAGCGGAGCATACGTTGGAGGAGATTTATTGGACGGAAGTGAGGGGACTGGAGGAGCATACCAAAGGCGCATTGTGTCTCTGGTCTTTACCGGGTGTCTATGTCGGTGTGCTGATTACGCTTTATTGGTTAGGACACGCACGCTGGCCAAAAAAACGCAAGGAGAATCACACCGTCCATGTAAAACTTTGGACGGTGTGGAAGTTGTTTGCCATCGGCTTCGGGTGCATCTTGGTCTATTCGATGTGGATGTACTTCTATTTGGATGTCAATGTGCCGATTGAGCAATACCGTTTGGGTTTGGCGTTTCGTGGTTGCGCGTACGCTATTTTAGCGGTCTCACTCATGTGGTCGTTGCACGAATCCGTACATGATTTGCAGCATTTCTTCATGGCGCTTTTCATTTTCAATGTCATCCACATGTACCTCGCCGGCGCATCGGGTTATGGACTGTATACCACGCTCTTCAAGCATTTCATGGCTGATAACATGGCGCGTTACGGCGATTACCTGACGCTGACGACCGCGGGAGAACAATTCTCAATTATCAATTCTCAATTGTCAATTTCTGTTATGTCTGTCACCTTGAAACAAATCTTCGGACAGATAATATGGGTCGCCGGACTGATGACCTCGGCATTCATGTTGTTGGATATTCCCCGTGTTAGAACCGGTATAGAAAAAGTACCGTACTGGCCTGTCTATGGTATCAAGATGCTTGCCCGGCTCCGCAACTAAGCCCTTTCAATCATCAATCATAAATTCTCTACTTATACAGGTCCTTGAGTCTCATATTGGTGAATTTGGTAGGTCGGATGGCTGCGTCGCGCATGGTGATATCTTCTTCTATCACACGCCCGGAACGGAGATGTTGGCTCACAAACAGGTCCAGTTCTTCTAACGTCATCGGACCGCCCACACTCACCTCATGACCTAACTCCGGGAAACGGTATATACGGTACGGATACTGGCTCTTGGCCAGTCGCTTGGCTATCTTGCTTCCGCCATATAGTCCCCGCTTCCCTACTACTATCTGTTTGTAGGTCACTATCCTGTCCTTCTCTCCGTGAAAGAGCAGGGTAGGGGCTGGTGCCTGAGCCCATTTCAATTTCCCCTCTTTGGAATAGATGGCGCCACTATAAGCTATCACTCCCGCCGGACGCCACCCTTCCGGCAGTTCGCGCGTGTACTCCAAACCGTTGCAGCGACCGTAGTCGGTCATCAGGACGGTGATGGCACCCGCTGACGAACCTTCTAAGATGATTTTATCCGGCTCTATCCCTAACTCCCGGGCGTGCGCTACTAAGTATCGTATGGCTGCGCAGCAATCTGCCGCCGCCATGTAAAAGGCGTTCTCTAACACCTCGATGTTCCCTATCCCTACTTTCTTCGCGCCCTTCAATCCTAAACGGTAGTCTATGGCTACGGCTCGGTAGCCGCGGCTCGCTAACTGACGGCAATAGTCTCTATCCCAGGCTTTGGTACGGCTGCCGTGGATAAAGCCTCCGCCGAAAACATGCACTACGGTGTAACCGTTCGCACTGTCAATAGGGGCGTAGATGTCTAACATTAACGCAGAGTCACGTTCTACATAGGTGTAACTCTCTTGTCCTTCTGTCAGCACGCACCATCCGAACAGGGCGGCTAGCAGGATGATTACTCTTGTTTTCATGAGTGTTGTACTTTTCTCGCTGCAAAGGTACAAAAATTTTCCCACACTGACAAGCCTTTATTGTTTTTTTTCCCAATTTTTCATTTTTACCTTTGTCTTTGAGCCCCTTCACACGGGTCTTTCTACTTTCTACTATTTTGGCACGGTATTTGTTCTCATAGCCGAGGATTAAAACTCGGTTGTATGAAACACTTCTTTTGGGCACTCAAAGTACTGTTGGTATTGGCTGCAGCACTATCTTATTTCTGCATGATAAAAGTGCTGTATTGCGGTTGTTGGGCGTGCAATACGTGCATCGTCATCGGCGTTCTGGCAACGCTTCTCGGATTGTACGACCGTTATAAAGAATTCCGTGCCTTGTGATGCCTTCCTGCCGTACTGTCATAACCGCTCTGTTGCTGCTTCTTTTGCTGCCTTTGGCGGCAAAGAAACGGCCCCATGTGCCCGATTCGTTGCAGACGCTCACTTTTGAGGTGAACGGTGTGCCGATTCATCTGCAGCGTGTGGAAGGCGGTTCGTTTGTGATGGGTGCTACTCCCGACCAGCACGACCCGGATACCTATACCGACAAGCCTGCGCACCTTGTTTTTCTTTCTCCTTATTATATAGCGACAACTGAAGTCACTAACCGTCTCTGGCGGGCGGTCATGTCCGAAAAGGAGATGCTGGAGTTGTCCGGCTATCCCGAACACCCAGTCTCTTTTGTCAGCTGGCATGAAGCGCAGCGGTTCGTGCGCCGGCTGGACAGTATCACCGGCATGCCTTTCCGTTTACCCACCGAGGCGGAATGGGAGTATGCTGCGCGAGGAGGGGAGAAAAGCAATCACTATCGTTTTGCGGGAGGAGACGAGCCGGATAGTGTGGGGTGGCTCTATTCGGTTGCAGGGAACTGGACGCATCCGGTGGCACGCAAGCAGCCGAACGAGTTAGGGCTGTATGACATGACGGGCAATGTGGCGGAATGGTGTCAGGATCTCTACGGTCCATACCAACTCACCACGGCTCCTGACCCTTGCGGAGCGGACACAGGCTCGTTCCGTATCGTGCGCGGCGGCAGTTACGATGAGGCGAAAGCCAACTGCCATCTGTCTGTGCGGCGGTGGTACGAGCCGGAGACATCCGTGGGGTATATCGGTCTGCGTGTGGCGCTGAGTCTGCCTGATGATCCGATGAAACAAGTCGTGCCGGAAGAACCGCCTCTCACCCGAAAGATACGTATCAAAGGTCGCAGACTGCATTTTTACCTTGTACCGGGCGAGGAACCCTATTACATCTCCGATGAGATTAGTGCGAATCAATGGAAGCGTGTCATGGCAGCAGAACCGCCGGACAGGGAACGCGGTCTGGCTGTCGGCATGAGCCGGCAGGAACGTCTGCGTTTTGCGGAGACCTGCAGCCGTCTGGCAGACAAACCGCTGGCGGTCGCTTCGATAGCGGAGGTAGATAGTGCCATAGCGAAAGGGGCGATTGACCCGCCTAAGCCGCCTAAACGCAAGAAATCCGTCCGGTCAACTCAGCGCAGCCGGCGTGTACGCAGCAAACTCTCTCCGTGGACAGAAATAATAGGTGTCCGTCTTTCCTTACCCGACGACCCCGTCTTGTTGGACTTCAAAGGAGATTATAACGAAAAACTCCCTCTCCGTCTTGTCCTAAAATTACACTAACTCCACTTCTGCATCAACTACCCTTCTTTAGCGACAAAATTCTGCAGCAACTGTCCTTCTGCAATTTCGCTTCATTTACCTGTCAATCCCGACGGTCAACCGACGGTCAATCGACAGTCGTAAGATACCTCTCTGTCCTTGCTCCGACTGCCAAGACAGCCGTCATGCAGAACTATCATCTGCTGCTGATGCTCAATTTCAACGTCAATCTGGACTTCGGAACGAAGCATCGCGAGGGTTGGCAACGCCTCAACAATGAAGATACCGAAAGTGGTATTTTAAGCGGTACTAAATAAACATCGCCGAGGTTATATCCTCGCCCTCTGCAAGACCCAGTTTTTGACGGACTTGGGTCTTGCGCTGGTAGATAGTTTGGAGACTTTGACGAGTGAGCATGTTGATCTCTTTGGTGGAGAAATCGGCTTTGAGCAAACAGCATAACTGTATCTCTTTTTCATTCAGTAACGGGTCATGCTCCTTTGTACTTGGTACTTCTAATCTCCCTGCGGTCGAACGATCTGCTTCGCGGTATGGGTCACTTTGTCCCTTGTCTATTGGTCCCTTGTCCCCGTATTTCTCAACAAGACGGGTGTAGAAGCCATCATAAACCAAATCAATGGTTTGGTAAATGCTTTGCCAGTCTATGAGGGCATTGGCGGTTTCCTCATTCAATGCCATGAGACGCGCAAGCAGTTGTTGGTTGGCTTCGGTGGGTGTCCCTGCAATCGTTTTGATGACACCCAACTGCTGCAACATCAGTTTGCGCACATCATCCTCCTTCGTACTTTGGTACTGCCCACCTGGCCCACTTGGTATTTGGTCATTTTGTCCTTTATTTATGATTCCCCTCAGGGTCTCAATCTCTTCTTCTTTCTCCAACAGCAGCCGTTTGCGGCGGCGGCTGAGTCCCCAAATCAGCAGAATAGCACCCATTCCTGCAAACAGCAGAACGACGATAAACAGCATTTGTCTTTGCCTGCTGATGGTCAGATACAAGTTGCGTTCCCTGAGGTCGCGGATAGAGCGCTCTTTGGCTTCCGCCACGCGGTAACGCACGTAGTCCGCCTCCGACCAATGGTTATGGTATTGTACCAACGGGAAACAATGGTACGAACCCTTCTGGGCATATTCCAGCACTTGTCTGTGCGCAAGAAAAGCCGCTTCGGCTGCCGGGTCAAACTCCGCGCTCTCTTTGTATTT
>DEIW01000143.1 GCA_002352705.1 Bacteroidales bacterium UBA2764
ATATCAAATATCAAATATCAAATTTTCTCCCATCTACATTGAGACCCGCAATTTCAATGATTACAACCGATGTAAAGATGCCTTTGCGAAAGCCGGCTTTGCATACCAACCACACCTGAATTTTCATGTGCATACAAATCAAATATGGGATAAAATCGAAGAAAATATAGGCAAACACAGAAGAAAATACATCCGTCTTTCGTTTCGGGATGGTGCATCTATAGAGGAAAACCCGACAATAGACCAAGTACGCGCCTATTATGATATTCTTTTGGATCTTTATCGCACAAAAGTGAAGATGCCATTGCAACCATGGTCGTTTTTTGAGAAACTGTATCATTGTAAGAACTGCAAATATTTATTGGTGATTTATGACGGGCAAGTAGTTGGTGGCTCAATATGTATGCTGTTGCCGGAACATGGAGTCTATGAATGGTATGCATGTGGGAAGGATGGAGTATATAAGAACATTCACCCATCATCCGTAACCAAATATGCAGGAATGAAATATGCGAATGAAAACGGTTATCAGATATTCGATATGATGGGAGCTGGAAAACCTAATGAGGAATACGGTGTGCGGGATTTCAAGGCCGAGTTCGGAGGGGAACTTGTCGAGTACGGACGGTTTATCTGTATCACCAAGCCGTTGCTATATAAGATAGGGGTATTGGGCGTTAAAATATTAAAAGTAATAAAAGTATGAAAGAAAAACAAGTATATGTAGGGATGTCGGCGGATATCATTCATCCGGGACATTTGAATATCATCCACAAAGCATCCAAATTAGGTCGTGTGATCGTGGGCGTATTGACAGATGAGGCAATTGCGAGTTATAAGCGTTTGCCCTATTTGGATTATGAACAACGCGCGCTGGTGGTAAGCAATCTAAAAGGCGTTGAGCGCGTAATACCTCAAACAACGCTTGATTACCGTCCAAACCTTCGCAAGTTGAAACCAGATTATGTGGTGCACGGTGACGATTGGAAAACCGGTGTGCAGCAGAAAACACGTCAGGATATCATTGATTGTATGGCAGAGTGGGGAGGTAAGGTAATCGACATCCCTTATACCCCCGGTATATCGTCTTCTATGCTCAATGAGCGTCTTAAAGAAATAGGCACAACACCTGAGATTCGAATGAAACGGCTCCGTCGTTTAATCAATGCCAAGAAGATTGTCCGTATAATGGAGAGTCATAGTGGTTTGACCGGTTTAATCATTGAGAACACATTCGTTCAGAAGAATGGTATGAAATTGGAGTTTGACGGTATGTGGGCTTCTTCGTTAACGGACTCGACAAGTAAAGGTAAGCCGGACATTGAGGCTGTAGATTTGACAACACGTTTACACGACTTGAATGACGCGTTGGAAGTAACCACTAAACCAGTGATTTTTGATGGCGATACGGGTGGAAAATTAGAGCATTTCCCGTTTATGGTTCGTACATTGGAGCGTTTAGGTATTTCTGCGGTTATCATCGAAGATAAGGTGGGGCTGAAGCAGAATTCATTATTTGGAACAGAAGCTAAACAAACCCAAGATACAATAGAAGGATTCTCCGCAAAGATACATGCAGGCAAGCAGGCACAGATTACAGATGATTTCATGATTATTGCCAGAGTGGAATCGCTGATAGCAGGTAAACCAGTAGAAGATGCCTTAGAACGAGCAATTGCGTACGTAGCAGCCGGAGCGGACGGAATCATGATTCACTCCCGCAATAAAGACGGTGAAGATATTCATGAATTCTGTACCCGTTTCCGTGAGAAAGACAGCCATACGCCTATAGTGGTAGTTCCGACTACATTCAATCATATTACAGAAGAAGAATTTGCTCAATGGGGTGTAAATATCGTCATCTATGCAAACCATATGCTCCGTTCTGCCTACCCGGCAATGGTACATTGTGCAGAGTCGATTCTCGAACATGGTAGATGCAAAGAAGCAAGTGAGGAATACTGTATGCCAATCAAGGAGATTTTAACTCTCATTCCCGGAACAAAACAATGATAACACCCAAAGATTTTATAGAAACCCTGTATGCTGGAGGCATTGAGTTTTTTGCCGGAGTGCCGGATTCGCTGCTGAAGAATCTATGCGCGTATATAACCGATAACTTACCACGCGAGAATAATATCATTGCAGCGAACGAAGGGAATGCCGTAGGATTGGCAGCCGGATACCATTTGGCAACAGGCAAAGTGGGTTGTGTTTATATGCAGAACTCTGGTGAAGGAAACATTGTCAATCCCCTGCTTTCGCTAATGGATGCCGATGTCTATAGAATGCCTCTATTGCTAGTCATCGGTTGGCGAGGTGAACCGGGAGTGCATGATGAACCCCAACACGTAAAGCAAGGAAAAGTGACGCTTCCATTACTTGAAACAATGGGAGTACCTTATGCCGTATTGGATGAGAATTGGCAGAATCAAGTAACTCTGGCGCTTAAAACAATACAATCCGCCAACGCAGTCTATGCATTAATTGTTCGAAAGGGATTGTTTGCCGAATACCAATCTAAATACGCCCCCCCTCCTATTCGATATGTATTAAGCAGAGAGGAAGCAATAAAAATTGTTGTGAATAAGTTAAGAGATGATGATATTATTGTCTCTACTACGGGCATGATTAGCCGCGAGTTGTTTGAATATCGTGAGGCAAAAAAGCAAGGACATGCGCATGATTTTCTGACCGTAGGTTCGATGGGGCATGCCTCCCAGATAGCTTTAGGTATCGCGCTTCAGAAACCGAACAGGCGCGTAATCGTCTTTGATGGTGATGGCGCTATGTTGATGCACATGGGAGGAATGGCAATCATAGGAGATTACAATCCTAAGAACTTGGTACATGTCGTATTCAACAATGGTGCGCATGACTCCGTAGGAGGTCAACCTACCGTAGGTCAAAAAATAGATGTAGAAGCGATCGCAAAAGCTGTAGGATACAAAGATGTAGTTTCTGCTGATTCGCAAGAATCACTGATGTTCGCGATGAACCATGTGAACCATGCGGTGATAGATGGAGTATCGCTCATAAATGTCAATGTGCACAAGGGAAACCGCAAAGATCTTGGTCGCCCAACCACCACACCGCAACAAAATAAAGAAGCATTAATGAAGGAGTTAGCAAAATGAACCCTATAATAGACTTTACAAACGATATTGTACCCATACTGCGTGGCAGATTAGTCTCCATGCATGCACAGTATGTGTTTATCGTGCATGGTAAACATTCGTATGCCCAATGTGGCGCAGCAGCAGCGGTTAACGAAGCCTTGCAAGGTTTAGCTATCCATGTAACAGACTTTGAGAACTTTTCATCCAATCCGAAAGATGAAGAGGCACAACAAGGTCTATCTCTTGTGCTTCAGACCAAGCCGGATGTGATTATTGGTATTGGTGGCGGAAGTGTTATGGATATGGCGAAAATGATTCGTCATTATGCGGCTGAACAAGGATATATTGTGCCATTATGGGCAATACCGACAACAGCGGGCACAGGAGCAGAGACTACCCACTTTGCTGTTGTGTATAGAGATGGCAAAAAATGCAGCGTTGAAGCGGAGGATATTTTGCCAGACGTAGTAATGCTTTACCCTCCTTTTACGTACAATAATGATGCGTACTTGACGGCATGTACCGGTTTTGATGCGTTAGCACAGGCTATAGAAGCCTATTGGAATCCAAATGCCACAAAGGAGAGCGACTCCTATTCGTTGCGCGCTATTGCTCACATCCATAGTCAGTTACTAACATGTGTTCATAATACGGATGTACATTATCTGCGTGATGACTTGTTGTATGGCGCGTATTGTGCAGGCCGGGCCATTAATATTACCAAGACCACAGCTCCCCATGCCTTCTCATATGCATTTACTACCTATTGTGGCTATCCGCATGGACATGCCGTAGCAATCACCTTCCCTTATTTTGCGAAACTGAACATGGCAAGCCATCCGAAAAATGAAGAACTGAGATGGTGGTTAGGCTTATCAAAAGAAACTGATTTACAACAGTACTTCTTGGATTATGTTAAATCAATAGGGTTAGTATATTCAGGTACAAGAGGACAAAATTTACATACCCTTCTCAACCGAGTAAATATGGAACGCCTAAAGAACAACCCGGTGGAAATGACTATTGAGAGAATGAATGAATTAGAATCTTTTTTGAAGAACAATTAAATGGAACGATTAGTAGTAAATATTCCTGTAGAACGCCAAAATCAATATGCTGCTCTGAACGAGAAATATAATCCTGATGGCTCAAAAAATAGAAGGTATCAATTGCACTTAAGCAAAACTTTGAAAGAATTCGATATTTTTTGTAGAAGTCATGAGATTGTATATTATCTGGGTTATGGTACGCTTTTAGGTGCAATCCGCCACAAAGGATTTATTCCATGGGATGATGA
>DEIW01000081.1:0-5085 GCA_002352705.1 Bacteroidales bacterium UBA2764
AAAATAACGGAAAATGCTATTAACTATTTATCTAAATAATGGATATGAAAGCAACAATGAATAATAGTTTCTCCCTCCATATGGGGAGAGTCGGAGTAGGTCTCATGTTATTATGCGCTACTCTTTCCGGCTGCGAGAAAAAGGATGAACCCGAGCAGAAAGACTGGGACGGCACAACGACTTATTATGCCTCCGGCGATGAGAAGCCGGCTACTACCTATTATGCGCCGTACACCGGCTATGTAGGTGACCCAATGCCGTTCTTCGATAATAACACCAAGTCCTTCAAGGTGCTTTACCTGCAGGAGTATCGTCCTAACCAGGCTACTTTCCACCCCTACTGGGGTCTGGAGACCCGCGATGCGGCTAACTACGATCAGTTGAGTCAGGTTCTGCCTACCGGTACTGCCGCCGAGCAGGATGCCCACCTCGGTACGGGATGTGTCGTTTATAGCGAAACAGAGCACCTCTATTACATCTACTACACCGGCGAGCGCGAGATGCCGAAAGCAGGAGAGGATGTGCAGGTTATCATGCGTGCTACTTCGCCTGATTTCAAGAAATGGACGAAAGATCCGCTCTTCCGCCTGCGCGGTGTAGCGGACGGATACAGTGCGCAGGATTTCCGCGACCCTTGTATCTTCTTCGCCGATGACCTCTGGCATATGGTGATCTCCACCCGCGTGGGAGGCAAAGGTAACCTCGTAGAGTACACCTCGCCGAACCTCAAGGACTGGACACATGTCGGTATCTTCATGCCGATGATGTGGGATCGTTTCTACGAGTGTCCGGATGTGTTCCAAATGGGCGACTGGTGGTACCTCGTCTATAGCGAGCTCTCCGGCGGAAAAGACAAAGCGTGGGGACGACATGTGCAGTATTTCAAAGGACATACCCTCGCCGACCTCAAAGCTTGTACCGCAGGCGATGCCGGTATCTGGCCGGATGACCATGATGGCTTCCTGGACAGCCGCGGTTTCTATGCCGGCAAGACGGCTACCAACGGTACCGACCGGTATATCTGGGGATGGTGCCCGACTCGCGAAGGAAACGACAATACCAAGACCAATCCCGAGGGCGAACCCCAATGGGCAGGTACACTCGTCGCACACCGACTCATCCAGCATGAGGACGGATCGCTCACACTCGGCAAAGTGCCGGGCATCAGCGCCAAATACAGCAATGCCAAGGAGGTAAAGGCGATGGTGAGCACCGATACGTACACCCTCTACAACCGTCTGGGATACCATAATCATCTCTCCCTCACCGTGGAGAGTGCCGATAAGTTCGGTATCTCCTTCGTGCGTGGAACGGACAGCAAGAAATGGTACACTCTTGTGGTTAATCCCGAAGACGGAGGCGCCAAACGCAAGATTAATTTCGAGGAAGAGGGCAGCGAAGGTATCGGTTTTATCGGAGCAATCGACAGTTATAAGTTCAGCAAACCGGCGGATAATATCTACCATATAGATATCTATACCGATAATTCCGTGGTAACGATGTATATCAATGACTGCGTGGCATATACCAACCGTATCTACGGCGTAGCGCGTAACTGCTGGTCGGTCAATAACTACGGCAATACCGTCAAAGTATCCGATATCCAACTCAAACAATATTAATTAACCCTTTTTACTAACTACTTAAAATTAAACATTATGAAAAAAATCTTTCTTTTTGTTGCAACTTTAGCAATGAGCATTGCTGCTTCGGCTACGGACATTTGGACAGGTTCGAAGCATGTATCTTGGGCAGATGGCGGCCTTCAGATTGCAGCCGCTCAGTTTGCTAACGCAACTCCCGGTCAGAAGATCGTTCTCACTTACGAAAGCGTATCCGACGGCGTAGAGTTCAAAGTGATGAATGAACATTTTGATCACCTTGCCGGTAGCCGCGAGGCTGCGAAGATCAATGGGAATGGCACTTTCGAGCAGTTCCTCACCCAAACTGCTGTGGATAGCCTCAAAGCGCATGGCCTGGAGATCATTGGTGCGAACTTCACTGCAACCAAGGTGGAACTCAACGATGGCAAGACCCTCAAAGACGGCGTCTCTGTCTGGACCGGTTTCTTCTGGGCAGACGAATGGTCAACGCTGGAACTCTACCGTGACGGTTATTGCAATGTGGATTTCTCCAAAGCAACAGCTATCCGTTTCTACTCAGAGGCGGCAGGTACGGACTATGTCCTCAACTTCTTGGAAAACTGGGACGCAGGCGGCAAATTTGCTGACCAGTCCAATATGACGGACGGCGCCGGCTACAAAGAGCTCCCACTCACCGACGAACTGCGTACACGCATTGCCAACGCCGGTCACTGGATGATCCAGTTCAACAAAGAGCAGCTCAATGCGTTCAATGTGACGGATATTGTTCTGGTCATGAGCGGTACAACGGGCATCGACAACACCGCAGCAGAGACAAAGGCAGTCAAGTTCTACCGCAATGGCCAGCTCGTAATCGAGAAGAACGGCAAGAGTTACAACGCGCTTGGCGCAGAAGTAAAATAACGTAAGGTCTTTAAGAACCGAAAGAAGGAGCCCTCCGGGGCTTCTTTTTTAGTATATAAACCTAAATAAAACACGCGAACTGAAAAAAAACGCTTTTCCTTGCGTATGTCAAAAATTTTTTGTACCTTTGTACGCCAAAGTGCGTGCAGGCAACAAACAAGCAAATAGAAAAATTATGGCAGATATAGAGAAATCACATCATTCTCAAGATTTGGCACGCGTGCGTACCGAATTTGAAATGGACCCATTTCCGAACCGTTATGCGGTACACTATTGATGATTGAAAATTGTTTCGTAGGACGTTCCTTCTACTTAACATAGAGCGCTTTTTTTTAGTCTGTACGTATGTTGGAGGCTGTACGGTTGTATTTCTTAGCCCTGACGGGCACGATTACTTCTTATCTCGCTACGCTCGAACGATTATACGTTGTATCTTCGGCACGCCCCTTCCCCTGTGTTTGACAAGCCTAAAGGCTTTCCTGTTCTGCGCAGATACATATCGCCTTATGCAAGCATAGCCGCTATCTATCTGCGCTGAACAGATAAAATTGCATTTTATTTGTCAAAAAATGCCCGAACGCTTGCATATGTGCAATTTTTGTAGTACTTTTGCAACCAAATCTGCCAAAATGGCAGGGACAAGCCCTTTGGCATAGGATTTGACGGGAATGAATAGTAAAATTTTGCATTATGAAAGACAAAAAAGAAAAAATAGAGGAAACGAGTGCGGATGCACCGCTCCAAGAAGAACAGAACCGCTCGCAAAACGAGCCCAATGACGCCAAAGGTGCCCAGGAAGCGCATGACGCACTGGCGGAACCGACCGCGGAGGAGCTGTTGGCGCAGGCGCAGGAACGCATCGCCGAACTGGAGGACAAGAACCTGAGGATGATGGCGGAGTTTGACAACTACCGGCGCCGTACGAACAAGGAGAAACTCGACATCATGGCTACTGCCGGAGAGCGTATCTTCACGGAGATGTTGCCCTTAGTGGACGATTTCGAAAGAGGAATAGCCAACCTCACCCCGACGCTCTCTCAAGGAGAGGGTGGAGAAGCTCAATATGAGGCTGTTGTAAACGGAATGAAGCTGATTTATCAGAAATTCCTCTCGTTCCTGGACAAAAACGACGTGCATCCTATCGAGACCGATGACGCGGATTTCAATACCGACGAGCACGAGGCGGTCACTACTTTCGCAGCCGGAGACGACAAGAAAGGCAAAGTGATTGACTGCACCCAGAAGGGCTACAAACTCGGCGAGAAAGTCATCCGCTTCGCCAAAGTGGTAGTTGGAGAGTAGAGAAATTTTTATATTTTCTCATTTTCGCATTCAGGCATTTAGCAAAAAATACGAAAATAGGGAAATGACCCAATAAATAGGAAAATAATATTATGGCAGAAAAACGTGATTATTATGAGGTGTTAGGCGTGGAGAAGACGGCTACCGCCGAGGAGATAAAAAAAGCGTACCGCAAGAAAGCGATACAATACCACCCGGACAAGAACCCCGGGGACAAGGCCGCCGAGGAGAAATTCAAAGAGGCCGCCGAGGCATATGAAGTCCTTTCCGACCCGCAGAAACGTGCGCGTTATGACCAGTACGGCTTCGCCGGAATGGGAGGCGCAGGCGGTTTCAGCAGTGGAGGCATGTCCATGGAGGATATATTCACCCATTTCGGCGACATCTTCCAAGGCGCAGGTTTTGACATAGGCGACATAGGTGACCTCTTCGGCGGAGGAGGACGCAGCCGGGGAACACGCGTCCGCAGAGGCAGTGACATGAGAGTCAAGGTACACCTGACGCTCGAAGAGATAGCTTCCGGATGCGAGAAGAAAATCAAAGTCCGTAAGCTCGTTCAATGTAAGGACTGTAACGGTTCCGGCTCCGCCGACGGCCGTACCGAGACCTGTCCTACCTGCAAGGGCTCCGGACGCGTCATCCGCCAGCAGCGCGGCATATTTGGGATGATGCAGGTGCAGTCCGAATGTGAGACATGCGGAGGAGACGGTACCATCATTAAGAACAAATGTCCGAAATGTGGCGGGCAAGGCGTGGTGCGCGACGAGGAAATCATCACCATTAATATCCCTGCGGGCGTGATGGGCGGCATGCAACTCACGGTGCCCGGCAAAGGTAACGCGGCGCCAAAAGGCGGGGTCAACGGTGACCTGCTCGTTCTCATCGAGGAAGAGGAGCATAAGGACTTCATCCGACAGGAGAGCAACCTCGTCTACAACCTGATGCTCGACATGCCTACCGCTGTCCTCGGCGGACAGGTACAAATACCTACGCTCACCGGAGACGTGAAGATAACCATCACACCGGGCACACAACCCGGCAAAGTGCTACGCATGAGAGGAAAAGGACTGCCCCGTATCGACCAGTACGGACGCAACTACGGAGTAGGAGACCTCCTTATCAACGTAGGAGTATATATACCGGAGAAACTGAGTAAGGACGAGCGTGCGCTCATCGAGAAACTGCAGGACAGCCCGAATATCGCACCGAACAGTGCGAACAAGAAGAGCTTCTTCCAGAACCTGTTTGGAATGTAGACCGCTTCGCTCAAAGAAGA
>DEIW01000081.1:5105-6040 GCA_002352705.1 Bacteroidales bacterium UBA2764
AAGAAGAAAGTAGAAAGACCGCTCGCTATGCTCGCTCAAAGAATAAAGACTTGTATGCATCGACTAAAAGTATTTAGTCTTTACTCCTTGTTCCTTATTCCTTACTCCGTCATGGCGGAAGTGCCGATTGCAAAACCGGATTTAAGTAAGCCGACGGGTATAGCGCCGGCTTACTTCGGTCCTAACGCACTGCCGATAATCGACATGTCCGACGGTACGACACACAAGGAACTGCGCCTGGAGTTGGCGGGAGAGGGCTATTTCGGCTACAAGGAAAAGAACCGTACGGCGGACATATTTGCGCGCGTGAGCGTGCCCCTGTTCACACGATGGGCGAACGTGCATGTCTGGATGCCGGTGTACGGGTGGTACGACCAATACGACGGCAAAGGAAGCGGCGCAGGGGACGTATACATCGCTACGGAGGTACAAATCCTCCATAAAGAATGGTTCAAGACCCGCAACGCCGTGTATATACCGCATATGACGCTTCGCTTAGGTATGAAAACCGCCAGCGGTGAACAGTTCGAACGGAGACGCCATTTCGATAACCCGGGCTATTTCTTCGACCTGACAATGGGCCAGTCTATACCGTTCAAGCATTGTGAGCTGCGTCTTGCCGGAACAGCCGGCTTCCTGTGTTGGCAGACCGACAACGCACGGCAGAACGATGCAGTCATGTACGGCTTGACAGCGCTTCTCGTCCACCGATATTTCGCCCTGCAGGGCACCTGGAGCGGCTATGCGGGATGGGAACGCCACGGAGATGCGCCCATGAGCCTCAAAGCACGCGCTGCCGGACGTATCAAAGGCTTCGAACCCTACCTACAATACCAGTACGGCATCAAGGATTACCCGTTCCACCAGATACGTCTCGGACTCGTCTATAACCTCGATATCTTAGACCGCTTCGCTCAAAGAAGAAAGTAGAAAGA
>DEIW01000081.1:6151-13555 GCA_002352705.1 Bacteroidales bacterium UBA2764
TTAGTCTTTACTCCTTGTTCCTTTTTCCTTGCTCCGCCATGGCGGAGGTGGGTGTGGACAGCGTCTCAAGCGCTTTCTTCCGAGACTGGTACCAAAACGCAGACTTGGGACATTACCTGGACAACAACAACCCCTATACCGTCTATCAGACAGAGACGACCGGCGAATGGAACCTGGGCGACCAACAGGTTTTTTCTATCTCCGGTAATTCTTTCAAAAACAACAAGTACCGGCTTAACGGGATGCGTGTGGACTCGCGCAGCAGGGTAGGCTCTGCCATGCTTCACATGGAGATGACACGTACCTCCATGGCATTGGATTACCATGACGGCGAACTGTCCTTCACTACCGACTCGCTACCGCAACGGGAAATTCGTCTGACGGGCAACGCCGGAGCATTGGGAGGTATAATGCCCGGTACCAAACAACTGATCAACCTCTTCCATAAGTCCGCAGCGGAACGTCTGCTGGATAACCGCCCTTTGGAGAACAGAAACCATATTGTCGGTGCCGGTACGATGGACGCCTCTTTCGCTGTCAAGGCTTTTGACCGGTATTACTACCAGCACGCGTATGTCAACTACGGCAGGCGGAAAATAACGGCTTTTGACCATACGGGCATCAGCGGGATGTACGACGCCGATTATTACACAGCACAGCTAGACGGCGAAATACCCCTCAACTCCCAAAACTCCGCACTCCGCTACTTCCTCGTTACTTCCGGACGCTCCGACTATGGCTCGGAGTTCCTCTATAACGCCAATGAGCTCGCTACGCACCGTGCCTACCAGGTAAGTCTGTATATGACTCATCGTTTTGCCTCTGGAGGGAAGATGACTGCCGGAGTGAGTTATGAGTTGGCCAACTGGCGGCATGACTCCCTCTCGTTCAGCAGAAATATTATGGACCAGGACGGCGAGGGCTTTGAGCCGTGGTACGCCGACGGGGAACTACACAGCGTAAACCTCTCTTTGTGTTATGACCAAAAGCTGTTGTCATGGCTCCGGGTTCATGCGGAAGGCTATAACTCTTATCTGTTTTTCCACCCCTCGCAACGCGAATGGACCAACACTCTCTACGCGCAGGCTTATGTGGACGCCGCGCCGGCATATGTAGGAACCTATGAATGGCACTCTGCTCCTTTCTCCTCCGGAATACTCGAGAACGAGGCTATGGTGATTGCCGAGCACCGGCTCGCCAAAGGACTGAATATGTATGCCCATCTGGGGGTGTCGCTCGACGGCATAGTGTTAGGGCACGGACGTTCGGTTGTCACGCCGGACTGGTTGGCGAAATTCGCATTAGACTACACGCCTGTATGGTGGTTTAATATAGGTGTTTCCCTCAGTCATCACAGGATGAGTTACACATGGGATGACATCCGTTTCCTCAGTCCGGACTATATGAACAAAGGAACACAGCATATTCCTGCTTCCAACCTATGGATGCACCAGCCTTCCTACGCCGTAGTGGACCTGCCTATACGCTTCACTTTCGGCAAACAGAAAAGACACGAGATAGCTGTCCTCAGTTCGCTGCGCAAGTACTATAACCAATGGTACACCACGCATTCCGGTACGGACGATGACTACACAATAGGCGTCCAACCGATGAATATCCTTTCCGGCCGTTTCGGTTGCCGTACACCCTACTATGCGTCCAATATGGTGAGGTACACCTATAACGGCAGGAAATGGTTCGTGCAACTGAGTTGGCAGAGTTATCTCATGTCCGGTTTCAGCGCCCTGGGAAACGGCGTGCTGAGCAACAACGTAGGTATTCTCTCAGAGAGCACCGCGGAGCCGGAGACGGGACAGACAACGCTCTTCAAAGACCTGCCTTATCAGGCTAACGGAAGGCTCGACCAGGACCGTGCCTACATAGCACGTATTCAAGTGACGTATAATGCCTGTAAATATTTCTCCATTGGTTTCAACGGCAAGTTCAAGGACGGACAACCGTTCACCAATTTCACGGTCCGCAAACAGACCGTCGACGGGCATACTAACGTATCCATCCTGCCAATGGACGCAAGAGGTATCAATCTTGCCAACAACGCTTTCGGAAAACGTGAAGACGCATTCTTCAATTTCGAACTCCGGGCTACGGGGCGTTGGTGGGTGAATGACATTCCGATGTCTCTGGAGGTGCAGTGTTATAACCTCTTTGATTTCGGAACGGAACTGACGGAATATACTTTTGATGATTATGATGCTATCCCCGGCCGCACAGCCATGAGCCTCTGTATCCCGCGAGGCTTGCTCTTTACGTTCCGCGTAGGACTGGAAAAAGACAAACAACACTGACTACGATGCAGATAGGATTTGACGCCAAAAGAGCTTTCTCTAACTACCGCGGTTTAGGTAACTACAGCCGCGATGTGATACGTCTGATGCGTACCTACGCGCCGGAGAACGACTATGTCCTTTTCGGTGTTCCTACATCGCGGTGCGACACATCCGGCGTACGGGTGGAAACGCCCCGGGGAGGGTGGAAAATGTTCCCTGCCCTCTGGCGCAGTTTCGGCTGTATAACTCAGATGGACGGACTGGATATTTATCATGGCCTGTCGGGCGAACTGCCGTACGGTATTCACCGGCGTTCTGTCAGGACGGTCGTTACCATGCACGACGCGATTTTTATGCGCTACCCGGAACTCTATAGCACCACTTATCGTCATCTCTTTGCCCGTAAGGTGCAATACGCCTGTGAGCATGCTGACCGGATAATAGCAATCTCGGAGCAGACCAAACGTGACATGATAACTTATTTTCATGCCGATGAGGCGAAGATAAGGGTCGTGTATCAAGGCTGTAGCAATATTTTCCGTGAGCCGGTGACGGGCGACAGGATGATGCAGATAAGCAAACGGCGTAACCTGCCGTCCCGGTATGTCCTTACCGTCGGAGCTATCGAGCCGCGTAAGAACCTGCGTAATCTGATAGAAGCCATGAGTATAGCGCAGCCGGACATGCCGCTGATAGCAGTGGGCGGGAAAAGCGGCTACGCAGAGCAGATGGCGGAGTTGGCGAAACAACGGGGAGTACGTCTGAGGTTTATTCATAACTTGCCGTTTGAAGAGCTGCCGGCTCTGTATAAAGGAGCGTCGCTTTTCTGCTATCCTTCCGTCTTTGAGGGCTTCGGTATTCCTATTCTGGAGTCCATGTGTGTCGGTACGCCGGTACTGACCTCCACCGGCAGCTGTTTTAGCGAGACAGGCGGTGAAGCGGCACTGTATGCTGACCCGCTGGATGCGGAAGATATAGGCGCGCAGCTAACGCGTATCCTTACCGACTCGGCTCTGCGCGAGACGATGCGTGCCAAGGGAAAAGAGCAGGCTGAGAAATTCACTGACGAAAAAGTAGCACAACATTTAATACAAGTTTATCACGAATTATGCGCATCTTAATTGATTTGTCTATTCTCCGAAACATCCACTGCGGTTTAGGTCAGGTGGCTTTGAACTACGGTTATTATTTCCGTGACGTGTACCAACCGAAGGAAGGAGAGGAAATAACCCTTATGGTTCCCAAGAAATTCATGGGCGCTTTTGGCAATAAGGTGAAATATGTCCGTTCTTGGAAGATATATCGCGTTTTCCCGCAATGGATAGCCGCTAAGTTCGATGTATGGCATGCGATTCATCAACTCTCGCGTTGGGACCCCAATGCGGTTCATTATGTGCTGACTATTCATGATTTCAACTGTGTCTATGAGAAACAGGACCAAGCGCGTGTCCGCAAATACCTGACGAAAATCCAGCGTAAGGTGGACTGGGCTGACCGCATCGTCGCCATCTCGCAGTTCGCTAAAGCGGAAACGGAGAAATATATGCGTCTGGATGGCAAGAAAGTAGAGGTGATATATAACGGCATAGAGCGAATCGATCTTACGCCCGAAAAAGAACCTGCTGATATCCGCAAGCCGTACCTGTTCAGTATAGGGGAAATAAAGGAAAAGAAGAATTTCCACGTTCTGGTGGAGATCATGAAAAAAATGCCGGAATACCAACTCTATATTGCCGGGAATAACAATACTCCATACGCTCAGACAATAGAGAAAATGCTACGTGAGAAAGGCGTAACGAACATGCACCTGATAGGTAAAGTGTCCGCAGAAGAGAAAGTCTGGCTCTACCGGCATTGCGAGGCGTTTGTCTTCCCCTCTCTTTTTGAGGGATTCGGCCTGCCGGTAGTGGAAGCTATGCTTTTCCGCAAGCCGGTGATATGCAGTCATGAGACCAGTCTGGTAGAGATAGGAAACAAACACGTCTCGTTCTTTGAGAAAGGCTACCCGGCTGAGGCCTCTGCTGAACTCATCCGCCGTGCTATCAGCCAAACGACGCCGGAACAGTTAGACGAAGCGTTTGACTACGCTACCTCTTTCTCTTGGCGCGCGCACATGGATGCGTATTTGGAGTTGTACCGGTCGTTCGGCTTGTGAGCGAAGAGATGAACAAAGGCGACGAAGGTAGTCAGACCTTTGATGATGTCCAGAGGCATTTCAATCTGCATGAAAAGCAGGGTGATGATGACGAATAGTAGCATCTCCTGGTTTCGGTACCGCACAGCATAATAGACTAAATAACCCATCATCGCCAACATTGCTAACAGGCAAGGTATACCTCCCTGCAACCAGTCTCCTAATATTTGATTGTGAGGATTGCCGTACTCTTCACGCAGGCATATTTCGTCTTGTTGAAGCGTCTCTGCCAATGAACCTACACCTACTCCCAAAACCGGGTTCTGACGGATGAAATCAACGGTCACATGATAAATATGCTCACGCGGATGGTCCAGCGAGAAAACGGTATTGACCTGTACCCACCCGATTAGGGCAACAACAATCATGGCTCCTACTCCGTAGTGGTAGAGTTTTCGCCATTTAGGGGACTGAATGAACGAAACAGCGGCAATAGGAATAGTGATAGCATACATGACAATGCCAATCCGGCTCTGACTGAGAACCAGAAGCAGGAAGAGGGAGAGGGCATAGAATACCGCTTCAGGAATAGATATACGTTTCACTCTTAACAGGTACTGACCGCATATCATGCCGGCTACCAAACCATAGGCGTTATACGAAGGATGGTTATACGGCAACCATGAATATACCCATTTATAACTCTCCCATATTCCATGTACGGGGTGTTTCTGTATCCCGAAAAACTCCCACCAACTGAAGTGCTCCGAGAAACTGATGTAGAGTGTTGTAGTGATGCTGAAGATGATAAATAGCAGAGACGCACGGAAAAAGACCAGCAATATACGTTCCCATTGTTCTTGAGTGAGTTCGAACATACACCACCCTATGGAAAATGTCACCAAGGGCAGACAGCGGCGCAGAATATGAATTCCTTGAGGAACATTCCGGCTCCAAATCAGACTCACTGCCATGCAAAGGAAGTAAGCGGCTAAAAACCACATATAATGACGCGGAGGGAAAGCGCGTCTCTTCACGAGAGCATAGAGTACCGCACATATCAGAAAAATAGTACCTAAATCAATACCGATTCGTACCGAATGAAGCGAACCTGCCATGAAAGCTGCCAGAGGAAGAAAAAACAAGTAATCCTTCTTCTCCCGGATATAAGCTTTGGTAGGAAAAAGTGAAACTGCCAAACTCAGTATAACAAACCCAATACTCCATAGGTAATGATCATTACCGAGCGGTAAAATGTCAATGATAGCTCCCATAGTATGATTTTATTTACGAAACCGCCAGAAACACTTCCAGTAACGGAGGGTTAAACGGACACATTGTTCCTCGTCAAATCCCCGAGCCTTGGCGTACTCCTGCGCCAACAGCACGAAGAAATCTTCTTTGCCCCACAACCTGCAGAAATTACGGCAAGCGGCATCAAGCCCCACTACATGGTCAAACTGCATGCGGTTAATATCCACTATTTCAAAAGCAACCGAACCGTCCGATTGAATGCTGAAAAGTATGTTTCCAGGGGAATAGTCCTTGTGTAAAATGCCTTTTTCATGCATGCCTGCCGTGAATTGTGCAAAGGCGCGTACGATATGCTCATAGCCCTCCAGAGGGTGATGGCGGAACTCATAAAAATTACGCGACAAAGTGCTTTTTTGGCAAATCAGGTACGACTCTCCCAACATGCCGTTCTTCTGCTCTGTAATATAAGCAATAGGTTCCGGCGTACCTATTCCTGCTTCTTGCAGTCGTACCGCATTCTCGTATGCACGTTGGGCTTTCGGCGCACGGAAATAGGTATAGACGAGACGGTTAAGGAAACGCGGCGCATGAAAACGCTTCACGCATACTTCATCGCCGTTCGGCGCAGTGATAAAGCGGATTTGGTTGCGTGCATCATAAATAATCTTTCCTTGTAACGCAAAGATAACAGGTATTTGTTCTACCCATGCACGTAATAATTCATATGTGGGGTTGAGTATTATTGTCATGAATTAACGTTTCGTAGATATTTGTCCATAGTGCCTAAGGCGATTAGTCTCTCACGTGCTGAATTCCGGAATTGGTCTGTAAACTCGTGCGCGTGAGCGATGATTTGTTTGGCTTCCTCGGGGTGAGTGTTGTAATATGCAAGCTTTTCCTCCAAGTCGCTGAAGTCCGACTTAATCTCTATATAGTGGTAGCCGGGAATGAGAGTGCCTTCCATAAACCATGTCTCACAACTGGGTTTGGGCATTACGGCAATAGAGTTGCTGGACATCACCCATTTGAGATTGCTGGCTACGTCATTTCCCTCCAATGCCATGATATACCGGTATTCCAGATGTTCGCGTATCGTCTTTTTCTCCGTCTGCCATTCTTGAGGAACTGTTCCCGGACGGCTGACGTCCCCGCAATCGCATACCTTACTGCCAAAATACATACGCATGAAATCCAGACGGGACTGCTTGCCTGCCGCTTTGCCGCGGAAGATAGCCATGGGCTTCTTGTCTTCCCATCGCAGCGGATCATCCACGAAAATGAAATGCCGTACCTTGTCCATCTTCAGCAGCGTACTGTTACGTACGTCCTCCGTTAACGGACGGCTTTTGACAATAGATGGCACTGCCGGCACGTAGGTGATATCTCCCGGCAGCAACGCCCACCGTAGGGAGGGGGCAAAATAACGCGTTATTTCCCTGCTGTCGAAATAATATACTTTTTGTTTCCGGGGTATACGCTGTTCGCCGATGGTGGGATACGTCTCCGGCAAAGCACATGGCGTATCCAAACGGCAGTAATAATCTATCCTTTTGCGTATATATGCTTTGTCTTCACGTTGCGTTATCTGTGTTAGCAGACTCTTCAGTTGTGCGCGCCATACGAAAGAGGGAACGAGCAGCGAAGAGTAGCCACGCAGGTAATAAGCGAATTTGGAGTTCTTTCCGCTATTCAATATGTAGCGCAGTTCCATCATTCCATCAATTCATC
>DEIW01000081.1:13646-28535 GCA_002352705.1 Bacteroidales bacterium UBA2764
ATCATTCCATCATTCCATCAATCTCTCTACAATCTCTTCCGGCGAAATGTCCATACACCGATAATCCCCGTAGATACAAGGTTTGTTTCCATAAACAGAGCAGGGACGGCAAGGCAGGTCGCGCTGGATGCAGTCATCCTCACGCTGCCCGTAGCCTAAAAAACCGGCATAAGGGTGGGTGGCTCCCCAGATGGAGATGACTCTCGTACCAACCAACGATGCTAAATGCATGTTACCGCTGTCCATGGTAAGCATTACGCGAAGTGTCCGCATTACTTCCAACTCTTCCGCTAACGTAAGCTTGCCGGCTATTGATTCGACGTTCGGATATTTGGCTGCCCATGCATTAAGAACCTCTTTCTCTTTCTTCCCTCCGCCGAACAGCACTATGCGTTCGCCTTTTTGGCTGAGTAGCTCCACTACGCGCTCCATACGCTCAATCGGGTATACCTTACCCGGGTGAGCAGCAAAAGGCGCAATGCCAATACCGTTTCCTTTGTTTTTGTTGGTGGGGGTGGGTAGCAGAATAGGCATTCCAAGCGCAGCAAAAACATCTGCGTATCTTTCTATTGTGTGTTTTAGACGACAATGGATTTTACCTTTTGTCAGTTGGCGTTTCTCTCCGCGGCCTTTATGAATAGAGGCTACCTTGGCTCCCTTGAAAAGCATTGCGGCACTCACAAAAACAGACCGGATTACGCCGTGCATGTCGGCTACTCCATCATAGGATCCGAGAGCAGAAGTGAGACTCGGCAAGGACTGCTTTTTTAAGTCTACTCCATGAAATTTTACATTTGTCGGCATACCGGCAAACAGGTCTGCAAAACGTTGCTGCGAGAGCATAGTGAACTCCGTATCGGGGTATTGCTCCGCGGCGGCACGGAGAATCGGGGCAAGCATTGCTACATCGCCTAACGCCGAAAACCGTATGACAAGAACCCTCTTCAAAACCACTAACCACTAGTCACTAACCCTTTTTCCCGTAAAGTACAGGATTCAGATTCGGGTCGTTGTACATCTTCATCTGCCGATATACTTTCATGATACGTACACCGGCTGCATAGTCTTCCAAGAGCTGGCTGATTGAGGTAGTCATGTCTGTCAGCTGTTCTTTGAGAACTGCCATCTTGGCTACGCACTGTTCGTGTTGCTCCGCGCTGACATCAGTGCGGTCCACTTGCTCTTGCATATGCCATAGTTTGACATGCAGAATACTCAACCGGTCAATAGCCCATGCGGGACTCTCTGTGTTGATTTTTGCGTCTGGCTGAGGCTTTATATCATGGTATAACTCCCAGAAATAACTGTCAATACGCTCTACCAAGTCAGTGCGGTCCTGATTGCTATGATCAATGCGACGCTTGAGAGCCAAAGCCTCTATGGGGTCGATATTCGGATCACGGATGATATCTTCCAAATGCCATTGCACTGTATCAATCCAGTTTTTGACATACAGGTCGTATTCTATTGTTCCGGCCTGATACGGGTTGCGGATAGGTGCATCTACATCATCGGTACGATGATAATCCTTCACGGCCTGCGCAAAAATACGATTACTTGTTTCTACAAAATTCATATATTACCAATTTTTTATTATTCCTTGTTTGCGAATGGTTATCTGTCCTCCGAACTGATTCCCATATTGGTCGCCGAAATCGCCGGCAAGAGCAATCCCGAACTCTAATCCCCATGCTTGCGGCACATATTTGGTTACCTCCAGTAACACTGCTGTGTTATGACTTCTGGCAGGTACTTTATACGTGCCGTAGTTGTCTGCATAACTGCATATCGCGCGGTAACGGAAACCATAGATGTCTCCTTTGATACCCGCATGGTAAGCCCATACGCGACTGTTGTCCGGACGCATCAACGGAGAACCGATAGTACGACCGAAATAGGACCAGCCTTGTTGGTAGATGCCATTCCAATAATAGGAGTCATTCCCTCCGAAAACCATACCGTCTCTATCATGCCATGGGCCACTTTGATCGGTTGTTTGCAATACCTCGAAAGTGAAACCACTGATATACTTCCACCGGTTCTGCTCTACGCTGATTCCCCATAGACCGTCCTTGGCATTTTGACCGGTACCGATAAATCGCGGCAGAGCGTCCTCCTGAATATCCTGCCAATAGGCATTGACATGCCATCCGGCACCTTTTACTGTCACGCATAAAATCTGGCTGAGCAAGTGATTACCTTGAGCGTTTAACAACTCGTTACGTGTTGTTCCTCCTCCTTTGGCTATGAAGACGCGTTTGAAAGTATAGAAGTCATTTCCTAAATCACCGTGTATGGAAGATATACCGCCCCATTGTGCTGCGTGATGGAACTCATAACTGATATTCACCGGCAGTTTACCACCGATACGACCACCGATATATTTATGGTGCAGGAGTGTCTTTTTTACATACGGGTTGTTGTCCCGTAACCACCCGTGAGTCAAGCCGCCTTTAATCTCCAGATAACCATACAGACCGGGGAACGCTGTCCATCGGTCAATACCTATGCTAATGCGGGGAATAGGATGGGTGTTATTGGAAATCAACAGGCTGCCGCTACTTAATTCCTCATCGCCGGCACCGAAATACATCGGTTTGATACCGGCTGTAATATCTATAATGTACAGGCGCACATGCGCGTAGAGTTCTTTGAAAAATCCCCGTCCTTCTATTTGATAAGGAGAGACGGAAGTCTGTGTGCCGGCTATCCGCCCGCTGATAATCACCGCTCCGTCATAATCGAACCAACGGTTAGGGCGGGTGGCAGGCTTCCGTATGCCTATGCTGAGATTTCCACTATGAGGCAAGGAGGAAATGGCACCGTGACGGTTCGCTTGAAGCCATGTAGGCGCAGAGTTCCCGCTGGACGAGGTAACGCCTATTTCGGCTACATATGCCAAACTATCCCGGCAAGTGTCCTTCTCTGCCATCGGCAATGGCCACCATTCCCATGCCTGCGTACTCATTGCGCAGCATAGAAACATTACTATGATAAGTGTTTTATTCTTCAATACAATAGAGTTTTTTTATCAAGGTTTTGTTTTCATCTTCACCCAAACCGAAATAGACCTTGTTGTCAATACTAAAGGCAATTTGGTTCTCGGCTCTGCCGCACGGCATATCGCCCGCATGTGACCATTGGTCAGAGGCTGGAGTATAACGCAGTATTTCTTTGAAAATCTCTCCGCCGGTCAATTCTCCGCCGAAATAGCGTCCGCCGAAGACGTAAATATGATGTTCGGAGGCGGCGCATGCACTGAAAGTTCTCCCTTTTCCGGGAGCACTGCTCCGCTGTGTCCATTTATCGGACTCAATATCCACTTGGTACCATTGTTTCAGATTGGAGGTGTTGTTACCTAACCCGTAGAAATACGTCTCCTCACAATAGGCGCCTACACTGCCGAATGCAGATAACGCCCGGTGATAGTTGTCCGGAATGGAATGCCAACTATTGGTCTTGGGGTCATAATAGTTGACCTCACGGGTGAAATGGGTAGAGGTTCCGTACATAACGTAAATCCGTGACCCTGCAACAAACAAAGTGGCATCAACAGTCGTTTCTTGCGGGTACGGTGCCAGACTGTCCCATGTGTTACTCTTGGGGTCCCATCGCCACCAGTCATGCAAATAACAACTCTCTTCGTATATACCGCCTGTACCGTAACCTAAACCGAGATATAAGACCCCGTCGTAAGCGGTTATCGCGGCGCTTACCCGCTCTTGCCCCGGGAAACCGGTGATTTGGCTCCAACTGTCGGAAGACGGGTCATAACTCCATAAATCATTGTAGTATCGGCCATTCTGAGCTCGCCCGCCAAAGATATATGCTTTATCGCCTAAAGTGCAAACCGATGCGCTCGCGCGTGGAGAAGGCATCTCGGCGCACTCACGCGTTCGCACGCTAATCTCCGGTGCGTTTTCGCAACTGACAGCAACTACAGCAATGAGGATAAATACTATGTTTTTAATCGTTTTCAATGTTCTCTATTCGGCTTTTTTTCTTTAATTCAAAATCCCTGCCCAGATAATTCTTGCGCACGGTTGGATTAGCGGCTAACTCCTCCGGTGTACCGTGGAAGAGGATTTTACCCTCGAACAGCAGGTACGCGCGGTCGGTAATCATCAGCGTCTCATCTACGTTGTGGTCGGTAATCAGAATACCGATATTCTTGTCTTTTAGCCGCCATACTACGTCTTGAATCTCCTGCACGGCAATAGGATCGACGCCTGCAAACGGTTCGTCAAGCATCACGAACTTAGGCTCGATAGCCAGACACCGGGCTATCTCCGTCCTGCGCCGCTCGCCGCCGCTCAGACGGTCTCCTAAATTCTTGCGGACGTGTGCCAGGTTAAACTCCTTGATAAGTTGCTCTAATTTCTCGGCTTGATACTCCTTGCTGAAATCGGTCAACTCCAATACCGAGCGGATGTTATCCTCTACTGTCATCTTGCGGAAGACACTAGCTTCTTGTGGCAGATAACCGATGCCTAACTTGGCGCGTTTGTACATCGGGAACGATGTGATATCCAGGTCATTCAGAAAAATCTTGCCGTTGTTGGCGGCTACAAGACCGGTTGTCATATAGAACGTAGTGGTCTTGCCGGCACCGTTTGGACCGAGGAGACCTACTATCTCTCCTTGTTCCAACTCAATGGACACATCGTTCACTACGGTTCGCTTTCCGTATTTCTTAATCAGATGTTCTGTTCTCAGTTTATCCATAATCTTTATTTTCTAGTCAACTAGTCAGCTAGTCAACTATTCGTCTATTTCCACTTCTACAGGGCAATGATCGGAGTGTACGGCATCTGTCAAAATCTTGGCATCCTTTAGTCTGGACAGCAGACTCTCGCTAACCCAATGGTAGTCAATCCGCCATCCTACGTTACGGGCTCTGGCTCCGGCGCGCCAGCTCCACCAGCTGTATCGTTCGGGGCTCTGGTCAAATACACGGAACGAATCTACCAATCCGCTTGCTTCCCATCGGTCCATCCATTCCCGCTCTTCGGGCAGGAACCCCGATACACCTATCTGGCGCTCGGGATGATTGATGTCTATGGGCTTGTGGCATATGTTATAATCGCCGCAGATAATAAGGTTCGGACGCTCTTTGCGCAGTTCGTTTACCCATACCAGAAAGTCTTCCAGAAATGCCATCTTGAACTCCTGTCTTTCGCCGCCAGTCGTGCCACTTGGAATATAGGCATTTACGATAGTCAGGTCTCCGAAATCGACGCGGAGCACACGTCCCTCGCGGTCGTATTTCGGATTACCCATACCTACGACCACTTTGTCCGGCTCTTGTTTGCAGAAGATACATACGCCCGAATAACCTTTTTTCTCCGCCGAATGGATATAACTATGGTATCCTAATTCCTGCATCGCCAGCACGTCAATCTGTTCCGGTTGGGCTTTGCTTTCCTGAATGCAGAACACATCGGGGTTTTCATCGCGCAGCCATTCTAATAGTCCTTTGCTGATGGCGGAACGAATTCCGTTAAGATTATAACTGATAATTTTCATAAATCGTCCTTTCATTGATTCATTCCTCGTCCCAGCAAGTCATATATCTTTCCTTCGCGTTGGATTAGTACCTGTCCGTTTCGTAATATCTTGACAGGACTGCCATTGTCCGGCTCCACTGATTCTACCGTCGTTTGTACTCCTCCGCGATAAAGGAATGTAATGACACCGGTCAGGGGCGCGCGTTTGATGCCGGTAATTTCATGGTTGGCATAGGCCGTCCATGAAGTTGCACCGGCAGGGAATGCGTCCGTCTTGCTGGATCGGTTGGATAAGGAACCGGCTTCCTGGATATCAACGCCCATAGCGCGATAGTTGTTGTTGACCGTATTAGCGGACCATGATGATTTGGAGAAACTAATCTTGGTAATCAGCATTCCCGCCCCCGGCAGATATTTGTCCCAACCTGTTTGATTACGGGCCTCTAATAGATAGTACGTAGTGGGGTTGGGGTTCCAACCGGACATGTTATGGGTGTTCGCGGTCGAAATCATAAGAGAGGAGCCGCTGTCTTCATTTATCGGATAGAGCGTTACGTTCTCCGGCGAAGAGAGCAACCGGGGAGTAAGCCATCCCATGTAGAAACGCTCATAGGCAGAGTAGGCGGGGGGAGTATTGCCATCGTTAGTATAGGGTCCGTAATCCATGATATCCCACTCGAAAAGAGTGTGAATACCTTGTGAGGGCTGGTTCGTCTCGTATAGATCCGGAAGGCCAAGTACATGACTGAACTCATGGCAGAAAGTACCTATTCCGGCATATAGCTTACTATAGAAACTCAACTCGCTGCCGCAAGCATAGCGACCGATATATTTGCCGTCAACACTATGTCTCATGTGAGAGATATCCCATTGATGGGGCCAAATCGTTTCTTCACTGCCGCCGTCTGCCTCTCCATAACCGGCATAAATAACATATACAAAATCGACGTAGCCGTCATTGTTGTTGTCATACTGCGTGAAATCTACGCCTGCCTGATCGGCTAACGTACACGCTTCTTTTATCATAGCCTGTGGGTTTTTGTCTGCTCCTGAGCCAGTGTTTGCCCCGTAATAGGCGGTGTTTTGACTCACTGTTAGAGGACCGATGACATCGAAGGTGGGATTATATAATCCGTAACTCTGGTCTCGGAAATACTTGCGGGCACTTCCTTCCGATTCTATGTGGTAATGGATTGTATGTGTCTTGCCGTCTTCGTCTGCATATTGGTAGTCATACGAATAGTTGCGTGTGAAATTATCGCCGTTCAGCATGACGTCCATGGTGTCCTTGGGCGTGACGAACGATTGGTCCTTGAAATTGACGAGAATTAATAACCCGCGTGGAGCCGGATTGGGCTTGTCGCCTATGCCGTTAGTCTGTTGGGCAACGCGGCGTAACTTTTTCTCTGCTGCTGCTTTCTGTTCCATCCGCAGAGCTTTCGCTTCCTCGCTCAAGGGGGCTAAACTGTTCTCGTCTAACCATCGCCCCTCGCTGTCTGTCATATAGTGGAAATGCTCGTTACCGTGCAGGTACACCATTTTTTGTGTCCCGTCTTCTGCGGTGCGAAGTATCCCTCCGCGGCGGGCGGGAACCGCCATCATTGCACTCGCTATCAAAGATAGCAGTAGTATGCTGTTAATTCTTTTTAACTCCATGTTTGTCTAACCATTTGATTTCACATTTGCTCCGTTTGTCAGCGTTGTGAGCTTTCCGACAACTGGTTTTTATATCTCCTTTACGCGTACGCTTGGCGTACTTGTACCATCCTTTTTTCGTCTGGCGTATCTCCCATCCGTCGATGGTGGTCATATAGTGTCCGTGCTCGTCTCCGTGCAGATAGGTGTATAACGCATATCCGTTTGGTTGCTCGCGGACTATCTGGTCGCGGCGAGCCGGAACACGGTGGGGACCCTGAATCTCTTGAGCGCTTACACTCGCGCTCGCGATGAGAACGATGATAATACTCCGTATAAACTTTCTCATTGTTGTGCTTGCTTGACTTTCTTGAACAGCTCGCTGGCGAAAACAAAATCATTCAGAGCCTCATTGTCGCTGCTGATTATCTCATGACGGCTCCCTTCCCATTCTTTCTTGCCGTTTTTCAGGAAAATGATATTGTCGCCAATCTCCAATATAGAGTTCATGTCATGACTGTTCACTACCGTACAGATATTATACTCCCTGGTGATGTCTTGTATCAAGGCGTCTATTACAAGGCTGGTCTTGGGGTCCAAACCCGAGTTCGGTTCGTCGCAAAAGAGATATTTCGGGTCCAATACAATAGCTCTTGCAATAGCTACGCGTTTCTGCTGACCGCCGCTTATCTCGCTTGGCATCAGGTTCCATACGCGTTCGGGAATCTCAACACGGCGCAAACAGAACTCTGCACGGGCTTGCATCTCCGCGCGGGACATGTGGCTGAACATCTCCATTGGGAAGAACACATTCTCCATCACGCTCATGCTGTCGAATAAGGCTGACCCTTGAAACAGCATACCTACCTCGCGGTGAAGCATTCGGATGTCTTTGTGTCGCATCTCTGCCAAATCGCGACCGTCATAGAGTATCTGACCGCTGTCCACTTCATGCAGACCGATCATGCTTTTCATCAATACGGTTTTGCCCGAACCGGACTGACCGATAATCATGTTTACTTCGCCGTCACGGAAGGTTGCATTCACATGGTTCAGTACCGTATTCCCCTCAAAACTTTTTACTACATCTTTTACTTCTATCATTGTCTTTTCTATTGTATCGACCATGCATGGGCGATCATAACAACAATTTGCTCAGTACCAGATCCATGAACAGAATCATAATGTTACTGTTTACTACGGCATTCGTACTGGCCTTGCCTACATCTAAAGCACCGCCTCTTACCATATATCCGTAATAGCTGCTCATGCTTGTGATGATGAATGCAAATACCAGAGCCTTGATAATGCCGTACCATACGTAATAGGGGTTAAAGGCGTACTGCACGCCAACCAAGTAGTCGTGAATAGTGATGATATCCGTGAAGGCGCCTACTGCCCATCCGCCTAATATACCTACCGCAGTGGACACAATCACTAACATCGGCATCATTGTTACGAAGGCAAGTATCTTTGGTAATATCAGATAGTTGGCGCTATTCACTCCCATAATCTCCAGGGCGTCTATCTGTTCCGTGATACGCATGGTGCCTATCTCGGAGGCTATGTTTGAGCCTACCTTACCCGCTAAAATCAAACATAGGATTGTACTCGAGAATTCCAATAGCAACGTCTCGCGGGTCAGCAGACCTACTGTGTACGTCGGTAACAAAGGGTTCTCGGTGTTAATCTTTGCCTGAATGGTCAGAATGGCACCGATAAACACAGAAATAATCAATACAATCGGCAGGGACTCCAGACCCTGCTTCTCCAATTCCTTACTATACTGACGCCAGAACATACGCTGCCGGTCCGGCAAACGAAGCACTTTCCACATCAGTATGAAATATTCTCCTATATGTTGAAAAATCCGCATACTATAATACAATTTACAAAAAGTGTGCAAATATACTGCTTTTTTTGCATATATGCAAATATTTTTACATAAATCTTAATAAATGGACCTGAACAGAGCAAAAAACAGCCCCGCATTTCTGCGGAGCTGTCCTTGTATCGTGCATGAATGCACGGATAGGTAGTCCCTTACTTTATAATGACGCCTTGAGCATTGTATATCCTTCCGTCTCGCAGGATATATAGTTTGCCTTCGCGCAGTATCTTTGTGCAGGATTCATTGTTTATGGGGAGCGTCTCAATACCTTGTGTCGGCGAGAAAGCCATTCCTTCTACCACTACGTTCTTCACGCCCAGATATTTGTTGTTGGCAACGGAGGTGGAGTTCATCCATGGCAGGATACGTACGTGCAGGGTCTTTCCGGCAGGAATTGTCAGAGTAGGTGTATATTCCTTGTTCATCACGGTAGCGTTTGGCATGTTCTTCATCTCTTCCAATTCGGTGAGTTGTGCCTCATCTACACCGCCGCGGATGCGGCAGCACATAGCGGTGGTGCTATGAGCGGCGATATCCAGACTGATTTTCGTTACGCGTATCTCCATGCTTGCCGGAGCGGTTACGGCAAAGTCAATGAACCTGTCGGCTTTCTCGTCGTATTCGTTAGCCGGCCAGCCTACTTTGGCCCCCGCCTCATCGGTCACGTGGAAACGGACCATTGTGACGTTGTTATTGTTCGCATCTGTGAATACTTTGCTTGAGTTATAATCGATAGGAGCCATATTGCTTACGCTCATGCTGCCGTTCACCGGGCCTTCGCATACTGCTGCCAAAGGAGCCGCTACCATGGCATCCAACGCCCAACTGGCTTTTACGGTACTGCCGCCTGCCAACGAAATCACATTTGCAGTCACGGGAAGAACCATACGCATCTCGCCGGAGCTGATGACTACAGAGTCTTTCTGCTCGCCCGCTTCCGAATAGATAGCGCGTATGTATAATTTCTCAAACAGACTGCCGCCTGCGTAGGCCAGGCTGACTTCTGTGCCATAGTTCTCTTTGTCTACACTCACCTGCAAGTTCTCACTACTGTTAATGGTAAGTGTGCCTGATGCCGGCTCCAGACCGGAACCCATCAGCAGCACTTCTCTCTCTTGTGCTACACCGGTATAAATCTCGCTGATGGTGATGGAATTCGGGTTGGCGCTGATAGTCGTAGGAATATCAATATAGTCGGCTAAGATACCTGCGTTCTTCAGCAACTGGGCTGCCTCACGGGCAATCAGACTGGCTCCCAAAGCGTTGGTGTGGGTCTGGTCTTTCTGCGTAGCTGTCTTATCTACAAACAGTTGGTTCAGACACTCCGTCTGACCGTAAGACAGATAAAGAACACGCGTAGCCTCCGTAAGATTAATGAACGGCACATTCTCTTGGGCGCCTACAATACGCATCGCCTCCACATAACTCATGGATAAATCACTTGCCGGCAGTTTCTGGTCTTTCAGCAACTGCCCGTTCTCCAACTTGTCGAACTTGTCGCCTAAGTCATGCTGACCGTTGCGCTTGATGGTGTTCCCTTGGAAATAAGCGCGGCAGATAGGGCCTACCAATACCGGTGTCACGCCTAACGCACGAGCCTCTTTGATGAATAAACGCAAGTAGTCGCGGTAAGTCGTCTGAGGGTTGGTGCCGCGGTTGTCGCTTAGTACGGAGTCCGCCTTCAGCGTCTTGCAATATGCCGCTAACTCTAAATTATCTACGCCGTAGGTGACTACACCTTCGTCGTTGTGGGCAAACTGAATAAGCAGATAGTCGCCTTCATGCATCGCGGCTTTCACTCCCGCCCAGTCTTTCAAATAGAACTGACGGGTGTCCATACCCGAGTGACCGGCATTGTTCACCGTCACGAAGTTCTCGTCAAAGAAAGCACCGAGGAACATTCCCCAACCGCGCTTGGGGTTGGATTCGGCATACTCCGCCATCGTGCTGTCACCAATCGTGTGAACTTTGATAGCGCTGTTTGCCATCGGCAGACACATCATGGCTGCCATTAAAAATAAGAAAATCTTTTTCATGATATTTTTTTATTTATTGAATGAATTCGGGTGCAAAGGTACAACAAAAAAATGACATATGCAAGTTCTCTGACAAGAAAATATGAAAAAACAGCCCCGCATTTCAGCGGAGCTGTCCTTCTATCGTGCATCAATGCACGGATAAGTAGTCTCTTACTTTACAACAACACCCTGTGCATTGTAGAGTACACCGTTCTTCTCGATGAAGAGTTTGCCGTCACGGATAACCTTGACAGCCTTAACGGACTCCTCAACGTTGTTGATAGCCGTCGGAATCTCACCGGTCATGAAGACAATTTTGTAAATGCGCAGATATTGAGTTGTACCGTCTGCAAAAGCACCGGAGATAACTACATCACCTGCAGGTACAGCAATGCGTGCGGAAGTTTTTGTTTTGGTATCCAATGAGCCTTCGTTAACGGTATTAACAACACCGTTTACTGCTACATAGCGGGGATCATCTTTTGTTCCGGTGTTGCTGAAATCTACCTGTACATAACCTGCTACAGTGGTCTTGAAGCTGATGTACGGACCTTGGCAGTATTTGCCGTCACGAACAGGATACTGACCAGCGAAAAGAAGAGCCTGTGAATTGAAATCTGCATTATTGTTCATGCCGTCAATGTTTGCCAGCAATACGGTGTCAATATCCTTTGCAGGAGTGGTTGTCTCATCCCATTTGATCTCATTGACAGATGCAGCTTTTGTCCAGTCCCAAATGGTGGACTCGGATACGGTCACTTGAGCAAGAGTTTGTTTCTCGGTTACAGTGATTACGAGTGTGTTCGATTGAACCGGAGTAGCCGTGTAATCGTTGGCTGCAGTGCAGTAGAAAGAGTAGCTGCCTGCTGCTGCCGGAACAAAGCTGTATTTAGCAGCTGTAGCACCTTCAATAGCGCCGTTTGCGTCATACCATTGGTACTTGTCAGCCTTGGCTGCTGTACAGGTCAGTTGAACGGTCTGGTTTACATAAGCCTCTGTCGGACCTGCGACAATTGCCTCAACAACAGGATCGGTATCAGGAATGATCTCTTCGCCACAGTCGGAAACGCTAACTTCTTGTAGATAAACACTATTGTTGCGAGCAAGTAAGAATTTGTTCTCGCCAATCAGCTTGTCACCGGCTTTTACTTCATATTCAAACTGGTTCAGTTCCCCTGCAACTTCAGCAGCCCAACTTGCATCGAATACATTTGATTTGCCTAAGGTCTGAATCTTGAGACCACGGTTACCGGTGCCGGCTGCAGCAAGTTTGAGCGTGATAACTGTTCCTTCTGCGATTTTGTGACCTAACTCAACGCGGAGAGAGTCTTTTCCTCCACCGCCAATTAAAAGACCAAGTGCATTATATTTGATGTCGTCAGCTGCTTTCATGTCTGCAACAAAGAGGTCGCCACCGAAAGACGCTTCGGTCAGGATAATCTTGTCACCAATAGCGGGGTTCGTTCCTTCAGCAGCCGGAATCAATGTTGCGCAAGGAGTAGCTGCCGGCTTTTCTGTAGCTACCAGAGTAATGGCGTTTGAAGCTACATAATCAGTATTGTTGTCGTTCTTTGCCAGACAAACGATGGCATAATTACCTGCTGCAGCAGGAGTATAATCAAATTTAGCAGCAGTAGCACCTTCTTGCTCTGCGCCGTTTACAGTCCATTTGTATGCATTAGCCTTAACATCGGTAGTAACTGCATAAGAGGCAACTTTACCTACATAGCATGCCTCAGGACCCGAAAGAGTTACTGTTTTAACAGGATCGGTGGAAGGAGTTACAGAACCGCCCAATGTAAGGGTGATGGATGCAACGATAGTAGAAGTTCCGGCGTGACGTACTACGCGGAAACCGTTAGCTCCATCCGGGATAGTAGCCTCAACTGCGATGTCGTGAGCAGTCTTGTCACCGTCGTTCGCTTGCAGTGCCTCTTCGCTCCAAGTAGCACCGCCATCGGTACTGAATTGGAAACCCCAATTCTTGCCTTCAATGGTGGTGGTGTTGATGTAACCATTGATGCTTGCTGCGGAGAAAGTCTCGCTCTTCAGTACAATCTGGAAATAGTTGCCATCGCTACCTAATTTGCCTGCGGGGGCATTACCTTTGGAAGTGGTAGTGGAAACTGTAGCTTCCACAGGCTCTGTAATCTCAGCAGTCTGCCCTGAGCCGTTGAAAATGGTGCTCATGGTGAACGTAGCATCATCTGCCCACAAGCTAAAGCTTGCCAATACGGCAGCGGCTAATGTGAAAATCTTTTTCATTTGTGTTTTTGTGTTTTTAGTTAAACGAAAATTTTGGGTTTTATAATAGCGTTTTGCTATATCTACTTTGCAAAAACGATGCAAAAGTACAACTTTCCGCGCATATACGCAAGTATATTCGTTAATAAATTAACTATTTGCACAAAATACGTCAAATTTTCTACATACTTATTTGCGTATATCGTCAAAAAGCAGTACCTTTGTGCCCGATTTCTAATTTGTTATAAAATGCATAACTATCTTACTTCTTTACTCGTAGGACTCCTTATCTTCCTCTGCCCGTCCCTGACACATGCGGAACGTATCCCCACGGTGCATAACTTCCAAACAATGGATAAAACGACGGAGCTAATCATCACTAATTCGTTTACTACAGCCAAAACAGACTTGCTAACTTATCAATGTTCGGGTACAAACGCAACTTTTGCAAAAGATCATATAGGCGCAAATCAATGGAGTATCAAACTCCTTGATAACGGAAGTACGGTTACGACTACCCGTATTCCCGAATTGGCGGAAATGAGAATTGCTCACTACCCGGGCTCTAAATATGAAGCTCTCAAAGTCTATATTTCCACGGATAGCATCGCATGGTCGCTTGCTCCGGCAACTTATAGTGCGGGGACGATAAATGTAACCATTCCCCGAAATAACTATTATGTCCGTTTCAAAAATACCGCATCTACGGATGTCTCCATACTCTCGATTATTTATTACCAGGACCATTGCAACTGCTTCATCTACGAACCCTAAAAAGCTTGTAGCAGAAATGAGAATAGCCAACGATATATTGATTCCCGAACTTGCACGGTTGCTTGCGGAGGGAAAGGAGGTGCGATTTACGCCTTCCGGAGTCAGTATGAGGCCTTTTATCGAGGGGGACAAAGACAGTGTCATCCTTGCTCGGCTTGACCGCGCGCCTAAAAAAGGAGACATACTGCTTGCTGCGGTCAAAACGGCAGACTCACACACAACTTATGTCCTCCATCGTCTGGTGCGCATCGAAAACAGGGAGTCAAGCGAACCTCTCTATTTCCTAATGGGAGATGGTAATCCGGTAGGGGAAGAACGATGTCTCCGCGCGGATATCCTGGGGCGCGTCATCCGTATAGACGCTCCTTCCGGTCGTCGCAAACCCCTTACGCGTGGCAGACTATGGTGTAAACTCCGCGCCCACCGTCCTTTCCTCCTCAAGCTTTACCGCCATACCGTCCTCAAATGGCTGTATAACTAAATAAATGCGAAAATAAGAAAATGAATAAATAAGAAAATGAATAAATGTGAAAATAAGTTTATGAAAACAATAGAAGGATTCAAACTCCGTAAATTAGGCAACGAATACATTCTCGTCGGCGAGTCCATGGCACTCATCAATTTCAATAAGATGATTACTCTCAATGAAACTGCGGCTTTCCTATGGCAGCAGGCGGACCAATCTACCGCAGCACATGGTGCTTTTACGGCGGCGGACCTGTGTAAGGCGCTTTGTGACGAATACGAGGTGGAGCCTTCTCAGGCGATGACGGATGTGGACGCCACCATTGCCTCTTGGCTTGCCGCCGGTGTCATCCTG
>DEIW01000030.1:0-4656 GCA_002352705.1 Bacteroidales bacterium UBA2764
GGATTACCCAATCATTACCGAAGGATTACCCAAGGATAACTCCACAAAAATGCTGTAAAACATACGTTTACTATATATATACTATGTATATATATACTTTTTGAGCATTTCTGCGTGTCGGAATAAAGAAAATCACCCCTTTCAGAAAGGAGTGAATTCTTGCGTTTTTGCTCTGTACCGCGAGTGGGACTTGAACCCACACAGCCATCACTGGCCAAAGGATTTTAAGTCCTTCGTGTCTACCTATTCCACCATCGCGGCGCGCTAAATGCGCAGGTAGTTTCCCTCTTTTGGCGCTCCAAAAAGAAGGAGGTTGTTTCAAAACCGGCTGCAAAGGTACTGCTTTTTTTTGAAATAACCAAATATTTTCGTAAAAAAATGAATTTATTGTGCGCACGCTTGCGTATATGAAATATTTTTCGTACCTTTGCACGCTTTTTATGCTATGGCGAATAAACGTAAGATAATTAACGATCCGGTTTTCGGATTTCTCACGATTCCGAACGAGTTGGTATATGATGTGTTGCAGCACCCGTATGTGCAGCGGTTGAACCGTATCAAGCAGTTGGGGTTGTCCTATATGGTTTATCCCGGAGCGGTACACAGCCGCTTCGGACATTCGATAGGCGCTATGCACCTCATGCAGGAGGCTATCGGTTCGCTGAGGCAGAAAGGTGTGGAGATTACCGACGAGGAGGCTACCTCTGCGATGATTGCTATTCTGTTGCATGATATAGGCCACGGACCTTTCTCGCATGTGCTCGAGCATACGATAGTGGACGGCGTGACGCATGAGGACATTTCCCTTCTCATGATGGAGCGGATTAATGTGGACTTGGGCGAGAGGGACGAATATAAAAAGACGGGAGACAAAGGTCCGCTTGGTATGGCTATTTCTATATTCAGGAATGAATATCCGAAGCATTTCCTCCACCAGCTCATCAGCAGCCAGTTGGATGTGGACAGGATGGACTACCTCTGCCGTGACTCCTTCTTTACGGGCGTGCAAGAGGGACGTGTCGCCAGCGAACGCCTCCTGAAGATGCTGGATGTGCATCAGGACAGACTCGTGGTGCAGGTCAAAGGCATCTACTCGGTGGAGAAATTCCTTGTGGCGCGCCGGTTGATGTACTGGCAGGTGTATCTCCATAAGACCTCCGTCGCTGCCGAACAGCAGCTGATAAAAATACTCTCGAGGGCAAAAGTACTGGCGAGAAGCGGCAAGGAACTCTTCTGTTCTCCTTCGCTCCGTTATTTCCTTTATAACCCCATCTCTTTGAGTGATTTCGGCATCTGCAGCGAGGCGCTCGACCAATACGCCCTCCTGGATGACAACGATGTGATATCCGCTATCAAGGCGTGGATATCCTCCGAGGATAAAGTGTTAGGGCTGCTCAGCAAGAGTTTTGTCAACCGGTCGCTCTTCCGCGGAGAACTGCTGGAGGCGCCGCTCTCGGAGGAACAGAAGCAAACGCTGAATAAGGAGTACGCGGGGTTGTTGGGGCTTACGGAAGAAGAGGCAGCCTATTGTTGGAGTGAGCATGTGTCCACCAGCAACACCTATTCCGAGAAAGCGGACACGATAGACATCCTCTATTCGGACGGCAAAGTGCGTGATATAGCGGAAGCCAGTGAGATACTGGATTTGGAGGCGCTGACCCGCAAACCGATAAAACGATATTTATTTAAATATCGTATTTGAGATTTGATATTTGACATTTGACATTTGATATTTGAGAATCATGGAATTTAGTGCACAACAGATAGCCGCCGTTTTGGGCGGTAAGTTATACGGAAACGCGGAGGTGGCGGTACGCGACGTGGCTCCTATCGAGCAAGCGCAACCATGGCACCTCTCGTTCATCACCGATGAGAAATACCTTCCTTTCCTCAAGACCTCACAGGCTGGAGTGGTTCTGGTAAGCAAGGGACTTACAGAACTCAAGGACCTTAGGGACTTTAAGGACCTTAAAGACTTTAAGGACAGAGCTTTTATACTCGTGGAGAACGCACGCGGAGCGATGGGGCAACTTCTGAAAATGGTGTCGGCGGCGATGAACCCGGCGAAGAAAGGAATAGAACAGCCGTCTTTCGTCAGCGAAGGAGTGGCTGTGCCCGAAAACGCCTATATCGGCGCTTTTGCCTACATCGGTAAGAATGTGAAGTTAGGTGCCGGCGTGCAGATATATCCGCAGGTCTATATCGGCGATAATGTTACAATAGGAGAGGGGACAGTCCTCTATTCGGGTGTGCGTGTCTATGCGCATTGTAAGATAGGAAAGGGTTGTATCCTCCATAGCGGAGTGGTCATCGGAGCGGACGGATTCGGATTTGAACCGGACGCACAGGGCGTGAACCAGAAAATCCCGCAAATAGGAAATGTGATCATCGAGGACGACGTGGAGATAGGCGCAAACACTACGATTGACCGCGCTATGATGGGCTCTACGGTCGTACATAAGAATGTGAAGATAGATAATCTCGTCCAGATAGCCCATAATGTGGAAGTGGGAGAGTCCACTTTCCTCTGCGCCCAAGTAGGTATAGCCGGAAGCTCGAAGGTCGGCAAGCATTGTATCTTGACGGGACAGGTGGGGGTAGCCGGACATATAGAAATCACGGACAACTGCATCTTCGGAGCGCAGGCCGGTATAGCCGGAAGTGTCCGCAAACCCGGTATGTACCAGGGTACACCGGCTATCGACGCGTCGGTATGGCGCCGCGCTACGGTAGGATACAAACAGCTCCCGGAAATACTCAAACGAATTCAGTCATTAGAGAAAAAACAACCAATAATATCATGAAGCAAAAAACCATTCAATCGGAGTTCACGCTCAGTTCGGTAGGACTTCATACAGGCTTGTTTGTGACGGCTACTTTCCGTCCTGCACCTGAGAATACGGGAGTATGCCTCAGACGAGTGGACCTGCCGGGGAAACCATGCCATCAGGCTCTGGCGGATTATGTCTCTGCTACCGAACGCGGTACTGTACTGGAACGCGGAAAATGGAAGATTTCTACGGTAGAACATGCGTTAAGCGCCCTGTACGCCATGGGCGTGGACAACTGTATCATTGATGTGGATGCGCCGGAGATGCCTATCCTGGATGGCAGCGCACGTATGTTTGTCAAAGAAATTCAGCGTGTCGGACTGGTGGAACAGGAGGCGGAACAAGAAATATTTGTGGTTAAAGAACCGATAGAATATATCTCGGAGCACGGTCATATCATGCGTATCGAGCCTTGCGACCATTACGAGGTGGATGTGACCATCGCTTTCCAGTCTGTTCTCCTGCGTGAACAACACGCTACGCTCAATGACATTACCAAATATCCGAAAGAGATAGCTGCGGCTCGTACTTTCTGCTTCGTTCGGGAGATAGAACCGCTCCTGCGCGTGGGACTGATTAAAGGCGGAGACCTTAAAAACGCGCTGGTCATTTATGAAACAGAGATGTCCCAGGAAGGCATGGATTATTTCTGCGACAAGATGGGACAGCCTCATCTGGACGCCAAGAAACTGGGGTACCTCTCTCCTCTGAACTACCAGAACGAGCCCGCGCGCCACAAACTGCTGGATGTCATTGGCGACATGTCGCTTCTGGGAATGCGTATCCAGGGCAGAATTTCCGCATACAAACCCGGACATACATTCAATACCCAGTGTGTCCGTCGATTAAGAAACCAAATACTTTCAGAATAATATGATAAGTCCTTTAGCAAGTATTCACCCGGAAGCCAAGATAGGAGAAGGGGTGGAGATAGGTCCGTTTGTGACGATTGACAAAGATGTTGAAATTGGGGATGGTTGTGTCATTGATGCGAGCGCTACTATCTGCCAATATACCAAATTAGGCAAGAACTGCCATGTGTTCCCTTCGGCAGTAATCGGTGCTATTCCGCAGGATCTGAAATTTCATAATGAAGTCACATGGACCATTATCGGCGATAATTGTGTCCTGCGTGAGTTTGTGACGGTTCACCGCGGCACCTTCAGCAAAGGGCAGACCGTCATCGGTAATAACAACCTGATTATGGCATATTGCCATGTGGCGCATGATTGTATCCTGCATAATAATATCATTATGTCCAATACAACCCAGCTGGCAGGAGAGGTGGAAGTGGATGATTTCGCCATCATCGGCGGGGGCACCCTGGTACACCAGTTCAGCCACATCGGCAGTCATGTGATGGTACAAGGCGGGTCGAAAATCAATAAGGACATCCCGCCCTATATCATTGCGGCGCGTGAGCCTATCGCGTACTGCGGAGTCAACTCCGTGGGACTGAACAGACGCGGTTTCACGCCCGAGCAGATCCATACCATCCAGGAGGTGTACCGCCTCATTTATCAGGGCGGAATGAATACCACCCAGGCCTTGGATCATATCGAGGCTTCCATGCCGGCTTCTGCCGAGCGGGACACCATTGTGGCGTTTGTACGGGCATCAACACGTGGAATAGTCAGAGCATAAATACACTATATTATATGGAACAAGAGGAGAAAAGTCTCAATTTTATTGAGCAAATAGTAGAGAAAGACCTCGCGGAGGGCGTGAATAACGGACGTATCCAGACGCGTTTCCCGCCCGAGCCGAACGGGTACCTGCATATCGGACATGTCAAAGCGATATGTATGGACTTCGGTATCGCGGA
>DEIW01000030.1:4707-4982 GCA_002352705.1 Bacteroidales bacterium UBA2764
GAGGACACCGAATACGTAGAGACCATCGAACGTGACATCCGCTGGTTGGGCTTCAAGTGGGGCAAGATATTCTATGCCTCGGATTATTTCGAGCAACTCTACAACCTCGCTATCCGTTTTATCAAGGAAGGCAAAGCTTACGTGGACGAACAAACGGCAGAGCAGATAGCGGAGCAAAAGGGTACGCCTACCGAACCCGGTGTAGCTTCGCCTTTCCGCGACAGACCGATAGAGGAAAACCTCCGTCTGTTCGAAGCTATGCAGGCGGGCGAGAT
>DEIW01000030.1:5034-21561 GCA_002352705.1 Bacteroidales bacterium UBA2764
AACCCCAACATGCACTTCCGCGACCCGATCATGTATCGTATCATCACTTCGCACCCGCACCACCGCACCGGACATCGTTGGAACGTGTACCCGATGTACGATTTCGCACATGGACAGAGCGACTATTTTGAGGGCGTGACCCACTCTATCTGTACGCTTGAGTTTGAGGTACACCGTCCGCTCTATGACTGGTTCCTCGACCAGATAACAGGACCGAACTTCGCGGGGCTATCGCCCTACGGCCCGGACTACCGCCCGAAACAGCGTGAGTTCAACCGTCTGAATATCACCTACACGGTGATGTCCAAGCGGAAGATGCTCCAGCTTGTAAAGGAAGGTTTGGTAGCCGGTTGGGATGATCCACGTATGCCGACGGTATGCGGTCTGCGCCGCCGTGGTTATACCCCTACCGCTATCCGTAATTTCATGGACCGTATAGGCTATACCAAAGTAGAAGGTATGATTGACCAGGGACTCTTGGAACACACCGTCCGCGAGGACCTCAAAGAGACGGCTCCGCGTGTATGTGCTATCTTTGACCCCGTCAAACTCGTCATCACCAACTATCCTTCTTCCCTCCCTTGTGGGGAGGGCGAGGGTGGGGTTTCCGAGACCCTCGTCGCCGAGAACATTGACGGACATCCCGAACTCGGCACGCGTGAGATGAAATTCGGTAAGGAACTGTGGATAGAAAGAGGCGATTTCTTGGAGGAAGCGGATAACAAATTCTACCGTCTCTCTCCGGGCGGACGCGAAGTGCGGCTCAAAGCTTCGTATATCATTCAGGCTACCGGATGCGAGAAAGACGAGAACGGTAATATCACCACGGTCTATGCTACCTACGACCCGGATTCCAAGTCCGGAACAGAAGGGGGCAACCGTAAGACCAAAGCGACCATCAACTGGGTGGAGTGCAATTCCGCACTGGATGCAGAGGTGCGTCTCTATGACCGTCTCTTCGCTGTGGAAAACCCGTCCGCAGAAGAGGGCGATTTCCGCGACCTGCTCAACCCAGACAGTCTGGAGGTCAAGACCATCAAGGTGGAAGGATCGCTCCGCAGCGAGATGCACGAGCCGGTGCTCAAAGACGGTATAGAGCAGGAAAATCACTACCAGTTGCTCAAACAAGGTTACTTCGTCGTTGACCCGGATACCACACCGGACAAACTGGTGCTCAACCGTACCTGTTCGCTGAAGGACAACTATTTGAAATAATCATTTTAACTCTTTAACCGTATAACGTTTATGCGCACACGCATAAACCAAAATAAAGAGCAGATTTTCTGCGAATGGAGGAAACGATGGGTGCGGCTTACGCCCGAAGAGTGGGTCCGCCAACAATTACTATCCCGCATGGTGGCAGAGTTGGAGTACCCTTCCTCTTTTATCGCAGTGGAACAGGCCATCGCGGTAGGGGAAGTGAAAAAAAGATGCGACGCGGTAGTTTATGACCGAAGCATGAGACCTATACTGCTTATCGAATGCAAAGCAGAGACTGTCCCTTTGACCCAGAAAACGCTCGACCAGGCGCTGACGTATAACCGTAAACTCAATGTCCCGAATTTATTATTGCATAACGGACCCCAATCTATTTTTGTAACTCTCAATTTGGATGGAACAAATCATTACTCTCAACGACTCCCTCGATACGCCGACCTTTTACGGTGTGAATAACAACAATATACTCTGTCTCAAAAACCAGCATCCGGACGTGCGCGTAGTGGCACGGGGATACCAAATCAAAGTGACGGGAGCCGAAACGGCAGTAGCTAATTTTGAAAAGTCGCTGCACTTATGCGAGCAGTTCTGCATCCGTAACAACCGCCTCTCGGAACAGGATATATTGCTCCTCCTGCGTGGAGATAAACCGCAGGAACAGGCGGCAGACAATTTGATACTCCATGGGGTAAACGGCAAATCTATATACGCGCGTTCTTTTAATCAACAGGCGCTCGTGCGTGCGTATGAGGAAAACGATCTGCTTTTTGCAGTGGGACCCGCCGGTTCGGGTAAGACATATACAGCTATCGCGCTTGCTGTCAGGGCCCTTAAATACAAAGAGGTACGCCGCATCATTCTTTCGCGTCCGGCGGTAGAGGCCGGTGAAAAACTGGGGTTCCTGCCCGGAGACATGAAAGAGAAGATTGATCCCTATTTGCAACCTCTCTATGATGCACTCCAGGATATGATACCGGCTGCAAAACTGGCAGAATATATGGAGAAAGGAGTCATCCAGATCGCCCCGCTCGCTTTTATGAGGGGACGTACTCTCTCGGACGCTGTGGTGATTTTGGACGAGGCGCAGAATACTACTGCGTTGCAACTCAAGATGTTCCTTACGCGCCTTGGATTGGGAGGAAAAATGATAGTGACGGGAGATATGACTCAGATAGACCTTCCGCCTTCGCAGAAATCCGGCTTGCGCGATGCTATGGAGCGCTTTAAGGATATCCGGGGAATCCGGATAATCGAGTTTAACGAAAAAGATATCGTCCGCCACCCCTTGGTGAAGAAGATTGTAGCAGCTTATAACAAACAAGAATAAATAATAGAAAATTATACCATGAGAAAATTGTTTATCCTGTTCTCCTCATGCTTTCTTGCATTAAATGTGTCGGCTGGGGTAACAACGTACACGTTTACTTCCTTGAAATGGGCAAGTAAGGTGGAAGCAACTGTATGTGATGGCAAAACAGACGGATGGGTCAGTGATAAAGAGGCATCCGATTACAATGCCGGGCGTGTTTATACGGATGGCACTCTGCATATGGCGGGCGTGAGTGTCAAGACCGCAACATCAGGAGCCGGCGCCACCTCCGTGCAGAGCTTTGATGAGGTGCGGAGAATATCCTTTAATTTCTGCCAGAACGCTTCCAAAGGAAAGGGTGCTATCTTTGTGCAAGTAGGTGACAATGCCCCGCATAGCATTGTGATAAACAAACCTGCGGTAAGCGGAACCGGGGATCTGAACAGAGATTCAGTGGTGGTTTTGGAAACGCCGCAGACGGGCAAAATTAAATTCTGGGTGACCTGTACAGAGAACGCCATCAATATCCATTCCATCACCATCCGCTCGGCGGCGGGAGGCAGCTCGGTCTTCACTACCGATACTTACCAACTGGTAACCGATGTGGCGCAACTGGAGGATTCCGACCAAGTTATCCTCGGAGTTTACAAAGACGGAGTGGATTATATCATGGGGTATTTTGACGAGTGGGAGAGTGTGAATAATATTCATTCCCTCAAAGCCCGTTATTCGGTTGACAGGTCTCAGGTGCAACCGGACGACCGTGCGATTTATACTCTGAGAATTGCAGAACTGGATGGAAAAACCGCATATGTTTTTCAGGATGAATTGAGATACGAAGAGGCCTATCTGGTAGCTTCCGGAGGTAAGACGAAGAACCGTCTTGCCGTTTGGACGGATGTGGTAGACAAGAATACATACGGCAATTACGGTTTTTGGGACATCACGATTGAGAATGGTGGTGAGGCGGTGATTACCAATTTGGGAAACAGCAAAGCCAAAATCATTCAATATAATGCGTCGAATAATCCTACTCTGTTTGCATGCTATGCGGACCGCTCACAGACTCCCGTATGCCTGTACCGGCGCGTGGAAGCGATGGGAGACGTAGCGGCAATAGTTGCTCCTTTCGTGAATTTCGGGACTACGATAGCGCAAACAGGAGAACGCACGATTACCGTCAATGCCAATAAATTGACAGAGGATATTACCGCAACCCTCAAACGCGGAGATGTGTTTTCTCTCGCGGCGAAAACAATAGATCGGGATGGTGATAATCTCACCATAACGTATAACGCACCGGAAGCAGGCCATTATGTGGATACGCTCGTGCTCCGTTCGGGTGCCATAGAGACAAGCGTTGCGGTGCTCTTAAACCGCATTAACCCCTTGACGGTAAGAGAAGCTGTTACGCAGGAAGATCATACGACGGTCTATCTCAAAGATGTGACGGTGACTAAGAAATATGATAACTACATCTACGTACGCGATGAAACGGGATCTATGCTTCTCTTTGATCGTGGAGACGGAGTGAGCGGAAAACGTTACGGAGCTGATGTGAAAGCAGGAGATTTGCTCTCCGGAGTAACTGGGCGTTTTATCAATTATTTCGGGGTGCCGGAAATATCTCCTTCCGAGCAGTTTAAGACAGGCAAGAATACGGAAGTGCTGCCCGAACCTGCTCCTCAGACGATTGACTCCGCAGACGTCTGTCGCTATCTGGTACTGGATAGCGCAGTGGTCAACGGATGGACGGAATTAACCTATAAAGGGAGAAAATACGCAGTTTCCAATAAGTTCAATCTGCCCTCTTTTGACCAAGATGTTCCTACGCGCGCAAGCGTGATTGTAAGCTATGATTACGATGTGGTGACTCTCTATGTGGTCAAACAGGAACGTTATTTGCCGGAGGGCATAGATGAGACAAAAGCCGTCCGCAAGGCACGACTTTTACTGCAAAACGGAATACTGCTGGTGGAAACAGAAGAGGGACTGTTCGGTTTGGACGGAAAGCGTTATAGCGAGAATAAATAATCCAAAGCTTCTTCTGCTTCTTCCGGCGTGATTTTCTGATTTACGACGGGCGAACCAACGGATTGGATGAGCGTGCAGTTGATTTCTCCTGCATGCTCGTTCTTTTTGTCTTGGCGCATGAGCCGGATCAATCGCTCGCGGTCGGAGCATTTGCAATCCGGACGTCCGTATTGATGCAGCATGAGCTGAGAGAGTTGTTGTAATGGCTCTTTGGAACATCCGAGTTTGATAACACTGAGGTATAGCTCGGCAATGAGACCATAGAGGACAGCGTAACCATGCAAGAGTCCGTCCGGCTTTTCTTCCGTATCGGTTGCTATGAGGCTCAGCTCTTCCATGGCATGCCCGAATGTATGCCCCAGATTGAGCACTTTGCGCAAACCTTTCTCTTGGGGATCGGCGGCAACAATCCGTTCTTTGGATGCCAGACATGCTTCGATAAGCGGAACTATCGCTTGTGTGTCCATGGTGTCCAAATCGTATTGCAGAAGTTGCCCCCATAATCCGTTGCCTTCCAGTAATCCTGTTTTGAGCATTTCTGCGTACCCGCTCAGAAACTGCCGGTATGGCAATGTGTGTAACCATTGAGGCCAAATAAGAGTGGCTATGGGCGAAGAGAATACGCCGATGTTGTTTTTCAAACCATGGTAATTAAAGCCGGTTTTACCTCCCGATGACGCATCTACCATGGCTAATAGTGTGGTAGGGATATTGAGATAATCGATACCTCGCTTATAGGTAGAGGCCGCAAAACCTGCAACATCGGTTAATACACCGCCGCCGATAGCGACAAGCAGGCCGTTACGGGTGATGTCGTGCTCAAAAAGAAAATCCCATATTTGCGCAACCATCTCTATGGATTTGTGTCTTTCACTGACAAATAAACGCAAACACGGGAACCCCTCTAAAAATGGAATATCCAATGTTAGATTCTGATCCGCCACGATGCATATTTGTCGGTAGTTGCGAGCAGTCTCACATAATGCCTTATGGATGTCATTGCATAACATAACGAGTGCAAAGATACAACAAAAAAACCATATACGCAAAAAAAAACAAAATTTATTTGCACATATCATTTTTTTTTCGTACCTTTGCAGCGTTTTATATGTGCGCGCGCACGACATATTCATGTATGTGTACGCAGAATAATAGGAGTAATAATACATTCAACACAATAATGGAAGAAGTAATCAAGCCGGAAGGCAAAGAACAAGAAAAGTATGATGGCTCGAGTATTCAAGTGCTCGAAGGTTTGGAGGCGGTACGCAAACGTCCGGCGATGTATATCGGCGATATATCGCAAAAAGGTTTGCACCACCTCGTTTATGAAGTAGTGGACAACTCTATTGATGAAGCGCTTGCCGGATTTTGCGACGAGATAGCGGTTCATATCAATGAAGACAATTCTATTACGGTGCAGGATAACGGCCGTGGTATTCCGGTGGACATGCATCCGAAGGAGCACAGATCGGCTCTTGAGGTGGTAATGACAGTTCTGCATGCCGGCGGTAAATTCAACAAGGATAGTTACAAGGTTTCCGGAGGTTTGCATGGTGTAGGTGTTAGTTGCGTAAATGCCTTGTCCTCCAAGATGCACGTTGAGGTATACCGTAACGGCGCGATTCATTGTCAGGATTATGCGAAGGGAAAACCGTTGGCACCCGTTCATACGATTACTGAGGCTGAGGCGACCGGTAACTGGGAACAGCGCAAAACGGGTACGTTTGTGCAGTTCTGGCCGGATGACACGATTTTCACAGAGACCGAATATCGCTGGGAGATACTGGCGAACCGTATGCGTGAGTTGGCGTTCCTGAATGCGGGTATCAAGATTGTGCTGAAGGACAAGCGGGTAGTGGATGCGGAAGGAAATTGCAAAAAGGAGATGTTCTATTCGGAAAAAGGCTTGAGTGAGTTTGTCCGTTATATAGACGGCACGCGTACTCCGCTGATTAGTGAGGTGATCCATCTCAATACCGAGAAATACGGCACGCCGGTAGAAGTGGCGATGATCTACAATACCGATTTTAACGAGAACGTACACTCGTATGTCAACAATATTAATACCATAGAGGGTGGTACACACGTGGCCGGTTTCCGTGCAGCATTGACCCGCGTAATGAAAAAATATGCGGAAGAGAGCAAGATGCTCGAGAAAGCCAAGCTGAAAGATAAAGATGGGAACTCTACCATCGACCCGAACGATTTCCGCGAGGGACTGACCGCAGTTATCTCCGTCAAAGTGGCTGAACCTCAGTTTGAGGGGCAGACGAAGACGAAGTTGGGTAACTCGGAAGTGGCCGGAATGGTAAGCGCAGCGGTTGCCGAAGCGCTGCAGAACTATCTGGAAGAGCATCCGGATGATGCGAAGAAGATTGTAGAGAAAGTGATTTTGGCTGCTCAGGCACGTATCGCCGCCCGTAATGCCCGTCAGAGCGTTCTGCGTAAGTCACCGCTCTCCGGAGGGGGGCTGCCCGGTAAATTGGCGGATTGCGTGTCTAAGGATGCTGCTGAATGTGAACTCTTCCTTGTGGAGGGAGACTCTGCAGGCGGTACCGCCAAGACCGGACGTGACCGCGTGCATCAGGCTATCCTGCCTCTCCGTGGTAAAATCCTGAATGTGGAAAAAGCCATGGAGCATAAGGTGTTCGAATCCGAAGAGGTACGAAACATCTTCACTGCTCTTGGAATCACCTTCGGTACCGAAGAGGATCCGAAAGCGCTGAACCTCTCGAAGATTCGTTACCACAAAGTGATTATTATGGCCGATGCCGATGTCGATGGTGCGCATATTGCCACTCTGATTATGACCCTCTTCTTCCGTCATATGAAAGAGGTGATTGAGCAAGGCCACCTCTATATCGCTTGTGCGCCGCTCTATAAGTGCTCGAAGGGTAACTACAGTGAGTATTGCTGGAATGACCAGCAACGTACCGCGTTTATCCAGAACTATGGAAATGGCGATGAGAAACAGATAAAGACGCAGCGGTACAAAGGTCTGGGTGAGATGTCTGACGAGCAACTATGGGAGACCACTATGGATCCGGCTCGCCGTGTGCTTAAACAAGTCACCATTGAGAACGCTGCTGAGGCTGACCGTATTATCGCGATGCTGATGGGCGATGATGTGGCGCCGCGCCGCGAGTTTATAGAGGAGAATGCTACCTACGCAAATATCGATGCGTAATGAAAATTGCAGTTTATTGCTCGGCAAAGGATAGCATCCCGGAGGAATACTTGGCTCTTGGAGATGCGTTGGGATGCTGGCTCGGAGAGCAGGGGCATACGTTGGTTTATGGCGGAGCTACCGGTGGACTGATGACCCGGGTGAGCGAAGCGGCAAAAGCTCATGGAGCCTATGTCGTCGGCGTAGTGCCTCCGCGTATCATAGCAGCCGGCCGTCAGGCGCATAACTGCGACGAACTCTACCGGGTACGGTGCATGTCCGAACGAAAGCAGGCAATGCGGGATATCGCAGATGTTATTGTTTGTCTGCCGGGCAGTTATGGTACTCTGGATGAGATGATGGATGCTACATCCTCTGCTATCGTTGGAGAACATCATAAACCTACTTACGTGCTGAATTACAAGGGATTTTACAATCCGCTTAAGCAGCAGATAGCTGTTATGCAATCTTTGGCATTCATTCCCAAGCAGCAGAGTTATGCTCCTGTCTTTGTGGATACATTGGAAGAAATATATACTATATTAACCAAATAAACATTGTTATGAACCTATTTACGGCCAGACTAACAGGCAAAATGCTCTCGACAGATGCATTCGAGAAAGTCATTTACGAAATGCAAGAACGTGTTAAACGCTGGCGTCAAATTGAAAAATCGCCGGAGTTGGCAGAGTACAACGAACTTAAAAAAATCGTAGAGAGTCCTGATTTTCAGGAGAAAAAGCGCACTCTCCAAAGTCGCAAGTACAAAGACACCGATGAGGGACGCAAGATGAAAGCTCTCGATCGCCTGAGTTCTTCAATGCGTATGAAGGGGTATAAATATGCCCTTCAAAACGAAACATTCCAAGCTTTCTTGAAGTTCCGCGACAGTGATGCCTTCCAAAACAAAGAAGACAACTCGGTAACTGCAAGCGAGAGGCGTATGTTTAATATGATTTATCGTTCGGCGTTTTATAAAAACTATCAGAAGGTACTTAACTCTTCTGAGTTGAAACAGCTCACGCAGTTGGAGCAAGAGACCTCTACCGAGGATTTTCGTCGCCGTAATGCCCTTTGGGCGGACGAGAAAAGATGGCAACACTCGGAGGAATATAAGACCGAGCAGCGTTATCTTGAGCTGGCAAAATCAGATGATATTAAGTTCTTCTATACTTCGCGTCAGGAGAAGATTGACTGGGCTGAACTCTTCCGTCCGTCATTCGATGACGACATGTCTTCGTCGAAAAACTGGCAAGCTGGCTTTGGTTATGCGAACCCGGCCATGAAGGATGGACACTCCCGCACTTCCGAACGCCAGGCTTACAATGGAGGTAAAAATACGTTCTTTGTGGACGGTCGTATGGATCTGGAAACCCGTGAGGAAAGTAAGACTGCTGTGGCATGGGATGAGAAGAAAGGGTTTATAGAGCAAGTGTTCGATTATACTTCCGATGTCATGAATACAAAAGAAGCATTCGCTCAGGAGTCCGGTATGTTTATGGCCAAAGTCCGTACCCAAGGAGTCGGCCATCATTTCTTCGGTCTTTCGACAGGAAAACAAGGTAATCCGATGGTGGCTCTCTATTATTACAACGGTAAGGGACACCAGATGGGTCTTGTGAATGGAGCAAAGACGCAGATGGTAGATTTGACAGGCGTGTTACGCTCTATGTACCATGTGTATACTTTCCGATGGACAAAAAATGAGTTAATCTGGTTCGTTAATAACCTGGAGATACTCCGCTTGCCGAATCGTATGCCTAAGGAGGCTATGTTCTATCTCGCTCAGAGTTGGCTTCCGGTTGCTGAGAATGGCGGAGCAGGAAAACTTAAGATTCAGTGGGCACGTGCATACCGCGCTGTAGAATAAGACAGTGTTAATGACTAAATCCTAAATAACCGTATGTTCCTCATAGCTGGTCCTTGTGCTATTGAAAATAGAGACTGCATCATGCAGACGGCGGATACGTTACACCGTTTGTGCTATGAATTGGGGATTACGTTATATTTCAAATCCTCTTTTGATAAAGCAAACCGTACGTCTGCGTCAGCGCGTGGCGTGGGAATGGAGGAGGGATTGCGTATTTTGCAGGAAGTGAAAGACCATTTCGGCCTTCCTATAGTAACAGACGTGCATGAGAGTTGGCAGTGTGCTCCTGTTGCAGAGGTGGCTGATGTGCTGCAAATTCCTGCATTCTTGTGCCGCCAGACTGATCTATTGCAGGCGGCTGCCCGCACGAATCGCATCGTAAATGTGAAGAAGGGACAGTTTATGGCGCCGTGGGATATGCGTGGCGCAATAGATAAGATAGAGCAAATTCAACCTGATGCAAGTCGCGATGGGAGGTTATGGCTAACTGAAAGAGGTTCGTCGTTTGGTTATGGTCGTTTGGTTGTAGATATGACCTCCCTTGTTGAGATGCGCAGGTTCGGATGTCCTGTTATTTTTGATGCTACTCATTCGGTGCAGCAACCGTCTTCTCAGACAGGAGTGACCGGAGGAAACAGGGCAATGGTTCCATATCTCATGCGTGCCGCCTTGGCGGTCGGGGTAGATGGATTGTTTATTGAGACTCATCCCGATCCTGACTCTGCCATATCGGACGCTGCCAACCAAGTCAGGTTGGCGGATATGCGTGCCTTGCTTACACAGGCAATGAAGATAGATGAACTAACCAAACCGGATTAATTAGAAGAAATACTAAATAAGCCTATGGATGCTACCATCACTATTTATTGTAAGAACACTCACTCCTATCATGAGGTGCCGAGAGGGATTTCGCTCATAGAGCTGAAAGATATGTTGGGAATTCAGATGCCTTATCCGATTATCGCTGCACATGTGAATTATAAGGTGGAGAATTTGGATTTCTTACTCTATAAACCGAAAGATATAGAGTTTTTGGATGCCAGTTCTCCTTCCGGTATGCGTGTGTATGTTCGTACATTGAGTATGGTGTTGGCTTGTGCTATCAATGAGTTGTATCCGGATAAGGATATGCGTATTGAACATCCAATCAGCAAAGGGTATTATTGTACCCTTCAATGGCATCAAAACAAAGAGGAAGATCCGAATAATGAAAAAGAACCTCCTACCGTAACCCCTCAGATGGTTCTGGATATTAAGGAGCGTATGCGCCAGATTATTGCGGAGAATAGACCGATATATGAGGAGGAGAAGCAGACTAAAGAGGTTATCAAGATGTTTGCGGAACGCTATAATAACGAAAGTTCCATCTTCGAAGCACTCGGTAATCCTTACTGCCGTTATTTCCGTATGGGTGACTTTATAGATTATTATACCAATGTCCTCTTACCCAGTTCCGGCTATATCAATGTATTCGACCTTCAACCTTTCCAGGACGGTTTGCTGCTTCGCATCCCGAACCGTACCAACCCGACAATTCTCGAGGACGCCATTCCGCAAGATAAGATGTTTTCTATCTTTCAGGAATATAATCGTTGGAATAAGCTCTTGCGAATAAATAATGTCAATGATTTTAATGTAGCCTGTAAGCAAAATAAGTCGTTCGGCTTAATTAAATTGGCGGAGGCTCTGCATGAGAAAAAAATCGCACAAATAGCGGATGCTATTGCCGAGAAACGTCCTAAAATTGTCTTTATATCCGGAGCCTCTTCATCCGGTAAAACCACGTTCTCTAAACGTCTCCAGATTCAATTGTTGGTGGACGGAATCCGTCCTGAGGTACTCTCTATGGATGATTATTTTGTGAACAGGGTGGATACTCCCAAAGACGAAAACGGAGAATATGATTTCGAAACTGTGAATGCTGTGGATTTGCCCTTTTTCCGTCAACAGATGCATGACTTGCTTGACGGGAAAGAGGTAGATTTACCGACATACGATTTTACTATTGGGGAGCGTGTCTTCAAAGGACGTAAATTGAAACTGCAGAAAGACTCTGTTTTGGTCATTGAGGGATTGCATGCATTGAACCCCTGTATTTTGCCTGATGTCGAAAGAAGCATGACATATAAGATTTATGTGTCAGCCCTTACTACCATCAATATTGACAACCATAATTGGATTCCTACTACCGATATCCGTCTCCTTCGCCGTGTTGTGAGGGATTATAAGTATCGTGGTTTTTCTGCACGAGAGACAATAGCGCGGTGCCCATCCGTTGTTCGTGGTGAAACCAAGTGGGTCTATCCGTTCCAGGAAGAAGCAGATGAGATGTTTAACTCCGCGCTGATTTTCGAGTTTGCTGTTCTGAAGCGCCATGCGGAGCCGATTTTACAGGAGGTGCCTAAGTTCTGTGACGAGTATAGCGAGGCGCACCGCTTGCTGAAATTCCTGCAATATTTTATTCCCGTGCCGGAGCGTGAGATTCCGCCTACGTCATTCTTGCGTGAGTTTGTGGGAGGTAGTTCATTCCGGTATTAATGGCATGTTATTTGTTATACTTGATTGTATGAAGAAACAGATTAGTATATATATCATGATGCTGTTTGCAGTCTTCCAGATGCGGGCAGAAGATTCTATAATGACTCCTCAGCGACAGAATATACTGGAGGCTATGCCTAATGTGGAGGTTATTCAGGATTCCACAATGGCGCTGTTGCTGGATGGCGTAATGAATGGTGATCATGAGTGGGTAGAGATAGACGGTTATCGGGTGCAGATTTATTCCTCCAATCAGCAGCAATATGCTAAGGCGGAAGCTTTGGATCTGGAGGCAAAGCTGCAAGATTGCGTGAGTCATACCATTTACGTACAATATATTTCTCCGTTCTGGAAAGTACGCATAGGTGATTTTCGCTCGTATGAGGATGCGAAAGAGTATAAGAAAATATTTGTTCAGCAATATCCCAATATGGTCGGTGATACCTATATCGTGCGGGATAAAATCAAAGTGTTGCAATGAATCTGCAAGAATTTCATAGTAATCCGGAGGTGACCGAAGCGATAGCAAAAGCGGTTGAGACGGTACTCCCTCAGATAGGCGAAAATCCTGAACGAGAAGGGCTTCAGAAGACTCCGCATCGCGTGGGTGAGGCTCTCCAATACCTCTGCAAAGGCTATAATGAGGACGCAGAAGCTATCTTACGCTCTGCGCTCTTCGAGGAAGACTATCGCCAGATGGTAGTGGTTAAGGATATTGATTTCTATTCGCTATGCGAGCATCATATGTTGCCGTTCTTCGGGAAAGTGCATGTGGCGTATATCCCTAACGGAAGAATCACAGGACTAAGTAAGATAGCCCGTGTGGTGGATGTCTATGCGCGCCGCTTGCAGGTGCAGGAACGTCTTACGACTCAGATTAAGGATTGTATCCAGAATACGCTCAATCCTTTAGGCGTTATGGTTGTTATTGAAGCAGAACACCTCTGTATGCAGATGAGAGGGGTTCAGAAACAGCACGCCATGACCGTCACCTCGGATTTTACCGGCGCATTCAATCGCCAGGAGACGAGAGATGAGTTCTTGAAACTGATTCGTAGTTAAGCATCTGAGCTATCGTGTAGATATAGAATGGCATCGCCATATTGAAGTAAGTAATGTCATAAGCGGAGGAAAATAAGTTATAATCCCCGGAACTGAGCATATTATATGTAAATGTAATTACAACTAATAAACTTAGCAAACCGCCTGCATGCAATGAGAAATGCTGCAGGTGGTCTTTTTTATATATAGCCCAGCCTACGGCAATGGTGGCAAAAAGGAGAAGTATGACAGGACTCCCTTGGCGTGTTTGCAGTACAAACGGGTTATATCTGAAAAACAACAATTGATCAATATCCCATACTAAGAAGGGTAGGAAAGTCACTATAAAAGTAGCGAGTGTCGTTAGTATAAAACAGCATTGTTTGCGCCAGCCTATTTGTAAAAAAGAATATCCGTATAACAATCCCAAAGGTATTAAGGTGGCTAATCGTGTGGAAGCGCACAAGCCTGCAATAATTCCAAGCAGAAGAACATGATTATTCAGTTTTATTTGTTTGTGTTGGAGCCATTTGCACAGCGTACATATGCCTAAAAAGTTTGTAAGCAGGTCGCTGCGCACCGCTACTTCATATGCCGCAGCCGGCGAGAAAGCAATGAGTAACAGGCATATGAATGCCGTCCTTGGAGAATCATAATACGCTACGACAATCAGGAAAAGCCATAGAAAGACAAAGAAAGAAAGCCCTACGTTACCCAGCAGGTAAAACGGAATATGAATAATCTGCCATACAGGGAAGGGCGATCCGTATCCGCCCAAATGGGTTTGCGCTGCGTAGGGATATATACCGTGGAATAAGTTGTATAGAAAATTATGTATGGCGGACCATCTGTCCACTTGCAGCGTCATAGGGTCGATGGAGTACTGTACTGCTCGCATCAGGATAAAATATATAATTCCGCCGAAAATGAGCAGAGTCTTGTAGTGACCCTCCTTCCTGTTCTGCATCATCCATCTAATAGCAAAGAACAGTGCCACTCCTAATACCAGGTAGCCCAAATCAACTGCATAATGGTATTCAGTAATTCGCGCGCTATATTTGTCAACAAACAAAACATTGATTAACAAATACAGAATGGTGGAAATGAGTATCTGGGGCATAAAAAGATAGGGTTATTTCTTTCGTTTTAATATTTGCTTCTCTAATAAATGCCATGATGCCATACCGGCAAGTATGACCAATGCAATATATAGAAACGAGGCTGCTTTTACCCCTAATACCGAGAAACAACCAACAGTAAGCAGCGTCTTGATGATGGGACCATGGTATATGTAGATACCATAGGATATATCTCCGTATTTGCCGAAATTATTCAATATTCGTAGTGAGTATGCAGCCCATAGGACGATGATACCCCATGCCACGGGGCTAAGAATTTCCATCCCGAAATAGTTCTCGATAATAAAAATCAGAAGTGCCGGAAGAATCAGATAGTTCTTGTATTGCAAGAAATAATCTTTATAGATATATCCTCCCATCCCGGCTGCGAAATAAGTCATGAACCCCGGTAGTTGCCGGGCAAGGAAATTGGGGAACGGACTGTTCGTAAGTTCTGCTGCAAACGAACACCCTTCCTTGTATAAAAGAGCGAAAAGATACAGAAAAAGAAGTACTCCCCATGGTCTTTTGCTCTTTCTTATCCATATCATCAATAGGGGGAGAATAAGGTAGAAACCGACTTCTATCTTTAGTGTCCACAGTGCCGGATTAACGCTGTTGTCGTTGATTACGGGGTTATCAAATACTCCGGGGAGAGAAGGGTGGAGAAAATTCAGGAAACAAATATTAGCACCGATGTATTTCCACCAATCAGGTGACAGATAGTATTCGTTTGCCGGCAGTGCACTGACGGCACCTAACCCTATGGCACATCCTATAACAACAAACAGGTATGCCGGTAACAGACGTTTGGCTCGTTTGGTAAAATAGTCCTTTATCGTGCTGCTGTGTTCGTAACTCTGTGCAATCAGGAAACCCGATATAACGAAAAATCCTACGACGGACAGGTGGGTTTGGAAGACACCTTTATAATGTGTCAATTCGGGATATAATGCAATGACTGTCAAATGTCCTAATACGACATTGAAAGCGAAAAGAAAACGTAAGAAGTCAAAGCAGTTATCTCGTTTCATGCATGATGAGTATTTTGCATACACTGTGTCCGCCTGACGCATTGCAGAAAGCGGTATATACGCCCGGGCATGCGCGTCTGCCGTATCCGTCTTTGCCGTCCCAGATAGCTAAGCCTCCGTTGCTTCGTGTCTTGCATATCAGGTTTCCTCCGGAATCCACGATACGCACCTCTGTGTTGTCCATAAGGCCGGTGATGGAGATATAGCCTTGATAGTTGGGGCGTACAGGATTAGGATAGGCGTATAGGTTGCTCATGTCATCTTGAGCTTCGCTGGCGTCAGTCTGATAGGACAATAAACCCACGCTTGTGCCTATGAATAATTCACCTGTTTTCGGCATGATAGCCAACGCGGATATACTATTGGATATCAGCGGGGAGTTGTATTGTGTAAAGTGCTCAATAGTCTCTAAACCGTCCTCTGACACGAGATATAGACCGGAGTTCTCGGTGCCTATCCATTTGCGACCGGCGGCATCTTCTATTATGCAGTTGATCATCTCTTCTCCTAATAGATAATCGCCCAAACCCGTTCCGTCATTGCGGGGAATGATGACGCGTCGGCATTGGTTGTTGCGATTCAGCAGCTGTTCCATGTCCGGAATGATAAATATACCGCTTTCTGTTCCCACCCACACTTCGCCATTAGCCATCTGGCAGATGGAGTAGATGAACTGAGGAGATATGGTTTTGCCGTTTTGATCTACAAAAGTACTGACGAATACAGCCCTGTCGTCTCCCTGATAAGCGATAGTCCCGTTATCATTAAACACCCCGAGGCCGGGGGTCGTTCGTCCATCAGTAAGGATTTTAATATTCGGATTCTGATTCCATATCAGCAGTTCTTTCGTCCGGTTTCGGTCTTGTGTCGCTACATTGCTGATACGTACCCATGACCCGTTTTTCTGTAGCACTTTGACACCGCTATGGGAGTTATTGAGCATCCACAGGTTGCCATCGGCATCGAAAATCGTACCATCCACCCATGTATATCCTTCTTCCGGTTCTATCATCTGCTCCAAACCATTCACTGTGTTTTTGGGTAAGTATTGCGTGTAATACTCATTGTTGCGGAATTCCAGCAGCCCCCATCCAAAAGTTGCCGCAAAGAAATGTGATGGATCATTCGGGTCTATGGCGGCATCGCAGATATCTTCTATTCTGGCGGTGGGGGTGACGGAGTAGAGGTATTGGCGG
>DEIW01000030.1:21596-30907 GCA_002352705.1 Bacteroidales bacterium UBA2764
GTATTGGCGGGTATAATTGCGCCATAATCCGTTTTCGAGTACCATGATATGCCCGGGACGAAGGAAATTGGCAGCGAAATAGCCTCCCGGCAACACAATCAGTTTGTCGCCGCTAATCCGTATCCGGTAGCTGAAATTCGAGCAGGGGCTGTTCATGGAGAATTGTTGGACGCCTTCCGTTGGACTCCATCTTTGCAGACCTGCCTCAGGGAGCGCGAACCATAAGTCTTGCCCGCTGCGCCGAATGTCGCTGAATGCTCCGCCTATAGGCAGTTGGCTTCCGGTCGTCCCCTCAAATTCATAGGAGATGCCGTTGTCCGTCTGGGCAATGATGGATGCAGGGGTATGCATGAATGTACGAACCCATTTGTGTTCCGGCATGAGGCTCTTCCACTCTCCTTCATGACGGCAATAGAGGGCGCTGTCTGCACAGGCATAGAGATAGTCTTGCTTAGCGCCGATGGCGGATATGGAATGATTAAACGGGGCAGGGATAGGTTCCCATTCCGCAAAATCAATCAGATTGTCTTGTAGCGATGCTGCATATATGGCATTGTCCGTTCCGGCGTAGATACTGTCGCCGATAATACATACATGCTGCGTATTCAATTCGTTGTCGTCTTTCATTAGGACATAGGTCTCCGCTATCTCGTTTTTACGGGTGTTAAGACGCATGATGCCTATGGAGGAACAGATATAGATATTGTCGGAATGGCTGTATGCACTATAGAAATCACAAGGATGGGCCTCTGTCGTCAGGAAGACATCCGGCATGTTTTGTATCTCGCCCTCTGCGGTGATGACATCTATCTGGCCGTTTTTATAGACCACAATAGTCTTACGGGTATTGGAGTTGTAGGACACCAATGCAATATCAGATCCGCTCAGACCGTCTAACTTGGATATGGATTTTATATCTTCTGTCTTTTTGTTCAGGCCCATAAGGGTGCCTTTTGACAGACAGTATATTTTGTCTCCGGCTTCTTCGATGAAAGAAATGTCATTATAGGAGAAATGTGTCTTCCAATTCTTCATGGAACCTGTGGAGACATGTTCTTCTTCATTCCATTTTATATTTTCCTCTCCTCCCGAATGGTCATAGTCCATCTCTACCAGTCCGTTGCCTGTTCCTATGAAAAGGCGCGAGGAATGCGGTACAGGGCATAGGGATTGGATGTCGTTGCTCGGAATAAGCGAATTCTGGGTGGTGTAATAACTCTCGATTTTCTCTAACTTTTCCGTGAAGCGGTACAGACCGGATAGTTGGGTACCTACCCATATCCGTTGGTGTTCGTCTTCCGCAAAGCACCGGATATAGTCATCCGCTAACTCGCTTCCTATATGGCAGGTATTATCACCCTCCAACAGGAGAGAAGGGTTGTCTATATACAAAAAACCCTTATTGGTTCCTACCAATATTCTTCCGCTGCTTGTCTGGCTCAGTGCGGTGACGAGTTCCGGAACAATCTGTACGCCGGTCTCTGTGGTAAAAGAGGATACGAAAGCGGCGCGGTCGTCCGAGGGGTCGGAGATAGTCCCGTTGTCGTCAAAGATGCCTATTCCCGGTATCGAAGAGCGCGAAGAGAGGATTTTGATATGTGGGTTCTGGTTCCATATCAGCAGGTCTTTCGTGCGGTTCAGATCGGCGCAGGCGGCATTGCTGATCCGAACCCAGGTGTTGTCTTTTAGAAGCACTTTCACCCCGTTGTGGCACACGTTGAGCATCCATAGGTTGCCTTCGGAGTCAAACTGAAGGCCGTCCACCCAGGTATATTTCTGTTCCGGGGATGTAATGACCTCTATACCGTTGTCCGTGTTGCTGGGCATGTAATGTCTGTAGAACTCATTGTTGCGGAATTCTATCAGTCCATATCCGAAGGATGCTACAAAGAAGCGGGACGGGTCGGTCGGGTCAATGGCTATATCGCAGTAATCTTCGCTTTTCATCCCTAAATGAGAACTCATGTACGTGTTATCATAGTTGCGCCATTTCTTCTCTTCGTAGGTCATCACAACGCCTGCACGGTTATAGAATGCAGCCTCATAGCCTCCGGATACGATGCCTAATTTGCCTCCTGCGTAGCGAAGACGGTAAGGCATGTTGTTCAAAGGACCGTCGGGTTTGTAGGTCGTGCGTTCTGTGGCTGTCACGCGTACGAGGCCTTCAAAGATGCCGGCGTACCAATCGCTGCTTTGGTCCCGATAATGGCGTCCTTTGTCTTGGTCCGGTTCTATTCTGCCATCCCTTTTCTCTCTCTTCCAATAGGTGTAATCTACGATATTCGCTTTGCGCGAAGCACTGAATAAACTGTCTTCCGTTAAGGCATAAATACTGTCCTTGCTCAGGATGACGTGGGTGACTTCTGTCTCTTGTCCTCTGGGACGCAACCAATAACTGTCCACCAGTTTCCATGAGTCCAAATCAAATGTCTGTACTCCGTATGGAGTCGCGAAATAAGCGGTTCGGCCGTCAATAGTGATATCATGAATGGTTTTGCGCTGCGTCATGTCTTTGTCGTACAACGCGCGGATGAAGTGGACGCCGTTTTCATCTACGACATCTATCTTTCCGGTATTGTACCCGACGATCAGTTGTTTGCCTTTCGTGTCATAGAAAATGGACGTGATATCATTACCGCTCATCTGGGAATACGTGTGAATCTGTTCCGTCTGTTTGTTGACGCTGAATAGGTTTCCGTTGGATACTGCGTACACGTAGTCTTCGGACATCGCGATTTGATAGACTTGGTCGTAAGCCAGGTGCAATGTCCATTTCTCGGCATGGAGGCTCAGGGCTGCTGTCAGAGCTAATGCCGGCAGGATATATCTAAGTATTCTCATTTTGTGCATTTCAGTATGTTTGCCAAGGCTTCCATTGCCCGGGCACGGTGACTGATACTGTTCTTGATCTCAGGCGGTAATTCTCCGAAGGTCTTGTCATATCCCTCCGGGATGAAGAGCGGGTCGTACCCGAACCCTCCTTCGCCATATTCCTCGCGCGCTATTTCTCCGCGCACGATGCCTTCTACCTGAGTTATCTCTTTTCCTTCGGGATGAGACGGAGCGGACTTGATGAACGTGATGACGGTCTTGAACTGACATCCGCGTTCGTCCTTCCCCTGCAATGCTGTCAGCGCCTTCCGGCGGTTCGCACGGAAAATCATCTTTTCGTCGGCAGGTTCCTTCCCCTCGGGGAGAGGGATGACCGGCTCTTTTTTATACCATCGGGCGGTATAGACACCCGGTTCTCCGCCTAAAGCATCTATCTCCAGGCCCGTGTCATCGGCAAAAACGCCATCCGTACCTAACGGATTACCGTGCGCCTGCAACCACTCATAGACAGTCTCCGCTTTTATCCGGCTGTTCTCGGACAGGGTGGAGCCTGTCTCCTCGATCTCTGCTTCAAAACCGACGTCGCGAAGACTCATCACTTCTATTCCGGAGGGCATCATGGCGCGCACTTCGGACAACTTATGGGCATTATTGGATGCAAATACTAACCGCATATCAACTATAAACCTTTGCGTCTGCAAAGGTACTGCTTTTTTTTTATATATGCAAGAAAAAACGTCTCTCGGGGCGTTTTTTTCGTTTGGAGCAGCTCAAACTACCTCAAACAGGCGCAGCTCAAACAACAAAAAAAGCAACATCCTTCAATGAATGTTGCTTTTGTGCGCAGGATGAGACTCGAACTCACACGAAATCTGAGTTGGAATCCCATTTTTCTCCCTGACTATCAATCAGTTAGTTAGCAATTTCAAGTATCATTTTACGTTAGGACGGTTTGGGCAGATTTTGGGTCATTTCCTTTCCATCCAAATCGACTGCAAAGGTACAAAAAATATTTAACATGTGCAAATTTTGGGGCATAAAAAATGCAAACTTAGCACGATTTTGTTAATTTTCGTATACTTTTCATCTTCTCTTTATTATCGAAAGTATCCTAATGGTTTGAATACCATTTTACCAGGTTCGCAAAATTCACACACGCGCGCATACAAGCGCCGCGCGCACATATGTATTTTAAAAGGAGTTATTGCCCGGCATCCTCTAAATCTTTCTTGATTTTTGGTTCAAGAATTTTCTTCTGATACTTCTTATGTATCTTGGCGCGTGCCTTTGCCTCACGTTTCTGCTTCTCGGTAAGGTTGGTATATACTTGCGTTTCCCCTACACTTTGCATATATGGAACTATCAAGTTGAACTCTGGTAGCGGCTCTAACTCACCAATAGCCTCCGGATGATTCTGAATATATTTCAACCGGCTCTCCAGTTCTGCCACACGATGCTTTAACTGCTCCAGCATGTACTTGTTGGCGTCATCCAATAATTGCGAAGCATTGATGGTGGTCTCTTGATATTGGATTAGCTTCTTCAGATAGCCATTCTCCATGTCTGTCTCCGTCGCGTAATCAATCGGTTGACGCGTACGCACAAACAGGGAGTCGATAGTTACATTAAAGAAGTCTGCAACCTTCTCTATTGTCGAGGCCGTAGGATTCTTATAAAGGTTATGCAAACTACTGTTGGGTTTACCGGTCACAGCCATAGATAAGTCTCGCTGTGACTTCTTCTGTTTGGCTAATAAAAGCCTGATTGCATCTCCGTCGTACATAGGTTTTTGTTTCAAAAAGTAATTATAGTGCGCATCTGCGTATTATAATTACTAAAATACTATAATAATACGCATTTAATGCTAAATTCGTTGGGTATGTCACCGAAAAGCACTAATTTTGCACCACAAAAGTACAACAAAAATTGCAAATACGCAAATATAATACGCAAATTTTATGCAAAATTAGCATTTTTAAGCCAAATTAACTAAAAACCAACCTATATGAAAACCTTTAAACGTTATTATCTTCAATTGACCGGCAGTCGGAGACGCCAGTTCAAACGTGTAGTCATGCAGCGTACAGGATGGAGTAATTCCACTTTCTATTACAAGTGCGAGCATGCGAATGTAACCAAGTTGGAGGACGAGGTTATCAACCAAATCCTGAATCACTATCGAAACGAGGATCGTGCGCAGCAGCGGTTCGTCGAAAAGTACTATGCAAAGCAACACCTTAATTCTTAATCCATGTAGAGAGTTGGACATGTTCCAACTTTCTATTACCCTCTAAAAATCCTAAACTAATATGCTATCAAATCGCACAATAGAATTAGTCCGATTGCAGGTGAATATCAAAGACGTTGTCTCTGATTATGCCACGCTCCAATCGTCTGGACGTAAGTTCAAGTGCTGCTGCCCGTTGCACAATGAAAAGACGCCGTCTTTCCATATTGATCCGGTGCGCAACACATGGCATTGCTTTGGTGCGTGCGGCGAAGGCGGTGACGCCATCTCCTTCATTGAGAAAAAGGAGAAGTTTTCATTCATCGAGGCCGTTCGTTTTCTTGCGAAGAAGCATAACATCCCTGTCGAGGAAGATACCCGCGAACGCACTCCCGAAGAGCAAGAGCAGGACAAACAACGTGAGTCCATGTTGATTGCCTACGAGGTCATTCAGAAGTACTACGCGGCGAACATCCATAACCAGGACGAGGACGCTCGTGCTGCTTATGAGTACGCCAGTGAACGTTGGGGTATCGACCTCGTCGAAGAAAGCGGTATAGGCTATGCCTATGATGCTTGGGATGGCTTGCAGAAATACGCACAAAAGGAAGCGCTTTCTTTGCCATTGCTCCAGTCGATGGGACTGCTCAAACACTCGGATAAAACGCACCAAGAGTTCGACTTCTTCCGCGGTCGTATCATGATTCCTATTCGGAACAAGTACAATCGTATCATCGGATACACAGCGCGTACGATGTCGAATGACGAGAACACCCCCAAGTATCTCAATACATCCAACAACGTGCTCTATCAGAAAAGCAACTCTATTTTCGGCATCGAGCAAGCTTGGCCTGCGGCTGCCAAGGAAGGTCGTTTTTATCTGGTCGAAGGAGCGCCGGACGTCCTTCGTTTGCAATCTATCGGCATCGACAATGCGGTGGCTTCACTTGGCTCCGATTGGACGAGTCAACAGCTCGACCTGCTCAAACGCTATGCTACCACTTTGTGCTTCCTGCCGGACGCTGATCGTCATAACATATCAGAGCATTACGGCACAGGCATCAAGAAGGTAATGATGACCGGTCGTAACGCAATGGCCGCAGGTTTCAAAGTGGTTGTCCGTGAGATACCCTTGGGCGCAGACGGTCAGAAAAATGACCCGGATTCATACTGCAAGAACGAGCGTATCTTCAACGAGTTACCCGAAGAAGATTTTGTCATCTGGTACGCAGACAAGCGCATCCTGGATGCAGGCGATGCGGAGGTTAGTATCTCCATTATTGACGATATTGCCAATGTCGTAGCACTTTGCGACCAAGAACACGAACGTAACCTGTACATCGACAAACTCATCAAGCTTGTACCGGGACGCAGCACTTGGAACAAAGCCGTTCGTGCCGCCGTACAACGTAAGACGGAGGCGCAGTTGCGTGATACTTCTACGCCATCCAATCAAGATCTTTTGGAGCGCTACGGTTTCCAGCAAGTGGATAACCATTACGTTTCGCTGGGCGCAGATGGTAAGATGTTCTCGTGGTCGAACTTCGTCCTCCGTCCACTCTTCCATATCCGTGACTCCATCAACGCTGTGCGTATCTTCGAATTGACCAACATGCGCGGCCAGAAAGAAATCATCGAACTCAAACAGGAAGATCTGACGAGTATGCAGAAGTTCTCTCAACGTATCGAAGGTCTCGGCAACTACCTCTGGACGGCATCTGCTGCACGGTTGACACAACTGAAGATGTATCTCTACGAAAACACCGAGACCGCCACCCGTATCGACCAACTCGGCTGGCAATCTGCGGGATTCTATGCGTTCGGTAATGGAGTGCTTGCTAATGGTACGTGGTACCCGGTGGACGAATACGGTATCGTACGTCTGCCGGAACTCGGCAACCAATACTTACCCGCATTGTCCACCATCTACAAGCACGATACCCAATTGTATCAGTTTGAACGCAGCTTTGTCCATCGGAACACCGGAGCCGTTTCGCTTCGCCGATACGTTGAGCAGCTAATATCCGTCTTCGGCGACAATGCCATGATCGCCTTCTCGTTCTTATTGGCTACTCTCTTCCGTGATATCATCGTGACGCAGACTAAGTTCTTCCCGATGCTGAATATCTTCGGTCCAAAAGGTTCGGGTAAGTCCGAACTCGGTCACAGTCTCATGTCGTTCTTCATCTGCGAGAATACGCCTCCGAACATCCAGAACTCTACTCTTCCTGCATTGGCAGACGCTGTCGCGCAATGTGCCAATGCGCTTGTTCATCTGGATGAGTTCAAGAACGGCATCGACCTTGACAAACGTGAGTTCCTCAAAGGTCTCTGGGATGGCACCGGGCGTAACCGTATGAATATGGATAAGGATAAGAAACGTGAAGTAACCAAGGTTAACTCCGGTATTATCATCACCGGTCAGGAGATGGCTACAGCCGACATCGCCTTGTTCTCACGCTTTATCTTCCTCAGCTTCCCGAAGTCCGAGTTCTCCAATGATGCTAAGGAACGCTTTCAACAGTTGGTCAATCTCCGCAAGTTGGGTTGCACGCACTTGACGCTGGAGATCCTGCGTCATCGTCCGCAGTTTGAGTCCAACTTTCGTGAAGCGTATAATCGTGCTTTTGATGATCTCCGTGATGCGCTGCAGAACTCGCCGGTAGAAGACCGTATCCTGCGGAACTGGGTTGTACCTCTCGCGGCCTGCTATGCACTTCGTTCGTCACTCGATTTGCCATTCACGTACCAAGACCTGCTGCGCGTAGTCATTGACGGCGCGCTCCACCAAAACCGGCAGACCAAGAAGAACAACGAGTTGGCTACCTATTGGGACACCGTCAGCTACCTTCGCGGAACAGGTGACCTTGCGTACGAAGGCGATTACCGCGTTGAGTATGTCTCTGAACTCAACACCCGTGATCGTGAGTTATGTCGCTTCGAGCAACCTAAACGAGTGCTGTATCTAAAGATCAAGCAGACCGCTCAACTATATACCCTGCACGGACATCGTACCGGCGAACCGCTGCTGCCAAAGAACTCACTGGAGTACTATCTGGAGAACAGTCCTGCCTATCTCGGAAAGAAGATTGTGCGCTATAAGGATATCATCCAAGGAGTGCAACAGTATGAAACCAAAACGGACGAACGAGGTAACACTCGTAATATTCAAAAGTCCAGCACGGAACTCTCTTATTGTTTCGACTACGACAAACTGGTTGAGCAATACGACATCAACCTGATTCCGGAGGATACCATCCCGGACGAACAAACCGCATAAGAGAGGAAGCGCATGACCATTGGTTGTGCGCTTTTTTCGTGTCCTTGGGTTGATGGTCTTTTGCTGTGGTACACGCATTAACATCGTACACATTGTACACATTGCTTATTATCAGCAATTTATGCGCATAGACCAAGTAAACATCCGTTAACATTTGTAAACATTGTTAACATTATATAAGAATATTAACATTGTTAAGGATATATAGTTTTACTTAAATGCCTGTAAATCAATACTGTGTACGCTGTTAACGGTGTGTACTCCAAAATGTATGTGGTTTATATATTTTCTTTTATGTGCTTGTTTTTTTTGAGAGGTTACCGAAGGTTACCGCGCTGGTTGCTTTGGTAACTTTTTGTAACCTTTCCCAGACTAAGGTGCTCGCGGCGCGGAAACGGGCAAGGTTACCTCGTTGATCTTGCCCTCTACATGCTGACGCACGTGCTGTTCTCTTGTGGCTTTCCCGGAAGCGGCAAATGGTCCACTCCATAGGAAGTTCACTCTTCGCTGATGATGTGCTTATCCTGCTGATTCTATTTCCGGCGCGAAGTTAATACTTTCTCTCGATAAGCAAGGCTATACAAGTCGCCTCGAAAAATCTCCACACGCAGACGGTAGTATTTGTCGGTCGAGTCTTGCAACCAATCTCACCAAAGCACTTCGAATGCACCGTAAATAAAATTCAGCAATTATGTACAAGCACATTTCACATCAGCAAAGTCAGTTAGAACTCCCTCTTTTATGGAGTGAATCATCCGTAGCCGCTCCCGTTATAGAAAGCCCCAAGAGCGAGGTTGTTAAAGAAATGGTACGATACACCTGCAGTGTTGAGGATTTCAAGGCGCAACAGGAACTCGAACGCGATTTGATGTCTGGTCGTGGTGCTTGGCTGTATAAGCAGTTAGAGCGTGAGCTTGCATGGGAGCGCGCACAACAAAAAGCCCTTGATAATATGATGGCTATGAGAGCCGC
>DEIW01000045.1:0-186 GCA_002352705.1 Bacteroidales bacterium UBA2764
CGAGGATTTCTAATCCTTGGGGAGAGCGCAGCTCATCTGAGTAACTACCGTTAAAACACAGTTTTGACGCGCTTACAAAGATGATGCAAGCGAGATTCCCTATTGGCACCACAATTGTGCCAAATGTCGGTAGTTTAGCAGCCATATATCGCCGGCCGTATTCTCAAAATCGCCGGTGTAAACTAC
>DEIW01000045.1:216-2430 GCA_002352705.1 Bacteroidales bacterium UBA2764
TACCCGTCCACTCCGGCAGTTTGCGCAAGGTCTTCTCAAACGCCTGCTGATACGTCATGGCCGACTTCACCTCTATAGCGTATAATTTGCCTTCCTCTTTGACCAGAATATCTACCTCATTTTGATTGCTATCTCGATAGAAGAACACATTCCCCTCCTTACCCTGGTTCGTGCGGTGTTTGATGCACTCCATAACAATCATATTCTCGAATATAGCCCCCCGCATCTTATCTATCTCTAATTGCCGCGGTGACTCAATATCCAACAAATAGCAAACCAAGCCCGGATCATTAAAATAGAGTTTAGGTGTCTTAACGATTCGCTTGGATATATTCTCGTAATACGGCGGCAACAATGTGACCAGATACGAAGCTTGCATAACGGATAACCAATGATTGATAGTGTTTTTATCCACTCCAACCTCTGCGCCTATCTCTGTAGCATTGAATAACGAACCTATTCTTGCGGCACAAAGTTTCATGAATTTCATGAATTGCATCTGGTCTTTTATCTTCAGCAAGTCGCGCACGTCTTTCTCTAAATAGGTCTTTACATAACTTGGATAGAACAAGCGAGCGATATTCTTATTTGCACAAACGGCAGGGTATAAACCGTCATACATCTGCTGATTCGCCTCTTTTGCGCTATCTGTTGTCTCCTCCAGCGACATTGGCAATAACTCATATACACCGGCACGACCGGGTAATGACTCGGTCAAGCCTTTCAGCAATTCCAGATTACTGCTTCCCGTCAACAGAAACTTACGCTCCGGATGATTATCTACGATACCCTGTATGTAGTCCAACAGCACTGGCACTTTCTGTACCTCATCAATAAACATACCTTCTGGATGCTGATTGAGAAATGCCACTGGATCATTCTCCGCGAAACTGCGCACGTGCAAATCTTTCATGCTATACTGCTTATACTCAGGGAAGAGATGCTTCAGTATGGTGGACTTACCGGACTGACGTGGCCCGGTAACGGATAACACAGAGAAATACTGCGCTGCCTCTTTGAGCAGTTCCTCCATCTTGCGAGGAATATAAATAGGATTAGTCGCCATAGTGTTGAGTTTAAAATCCGCTGCAAAAGTACAATTTTTTTTTGAAACAGCCAAATATTTTAGTAATAATTTTATGTAATTCGTGAGTTTCGCTCACTATTTACATGAATTTTGAACATCTCTACACAAAAAACAGGGCAACCAATGCCCTGTCTCTCTCATTTCTACACCGCGATAAATAAAAAACTCTTTTATGTTTTTTTCTATACTCGTTTTTGTCATTTTTTGTTCCGTTTTCGTGAGCTCGCGTGTTTTTGATTTACCCTCTCCGCGCGTTTACTCAACTTTTACGCCAGTTATAGTATAAACCGCACCGCCGCGGATAATGAATAACTGACCGTTATGCAGCACTTTCCGGCTACCATTTTCAGATTGCTGAACACTCTCTACACCGGTTGCGGGTGACGGAGATACATATTTGCGGTAGTAAGCATATACGTACACAGCGCCTGCGGTATTGAGCTTGTATGGCTTGATAGCGGCATTACTCGCATTGTATTTGAACATCGCGTTCGTGTTTCCGAGGTTACGCACGAAATAGCCGTTGTTGCCATCTTCTACGAACTCCCAGAACTTGCAATTCTGCGTGTTTGCATCAACGATATCGTTACCGGTAGAGGTTACAGCGATAGGCTTGCTGGCGCCGACAATGGTCAGCGTGAAGCCAGTCTGGTTCTTCTCCGTTCCCAGTACCATACGGCATGCTGCATCAGCATAAGCCTCGCTCTCGGTGACGGTAATGCCTGACGTTAGGACGGTCAGTTTCTTTCCGTCTCGTGCGCCGGCAATCACTGGAACGCTATGCAATGCCAGAACGATGGTATCTTTCGCCGCCAGCGTAGAAGCGTCCGTCACTTTGGTGAACATCGATGCCGCAACTACGTTTATCGTTATCTGTCCGCTCACGCCGCCGATAGTAGCAGTAATGATGGCTTGGCCTTCCGCGATGCCGGTTACCAGACCGCTCTCGCTCACGGTAGCCGCAGCCTCGTTGTCGGAAACATAGGTTATGGCATACTCGTCTTTGGCTTGCGCGGGCAGCACATCAGGATTCAGTTGCATATTCGAGCCCACGGTCAGACTCACGGTAGCAGGATCGAAGCTGACGCTGGTCACCTCTACCGGCTGCACATGTACCGTACAAGTCC
>DEIW01000045.1:2451-3647 GCA_002352705.1 Bacteroidales bacterium UBA2764
GCCTCACCAATTCCTTTCGCAGTCACCAGACCTCTATTACTGATGGTCGCTACAGTGGTGTTATTGCTGGAGAAGGCAGGACTGACGCTGGCGTAATCCGGCACTATAGCCGTCACATACAACGTCTGAGTATCGCCTTTATGTATCGTCATTTCGCTGTGTGAAAGGGTGAAATCCGTAATGGTCGGAACGGTGATGGTCAGGGTATGGCTGGCACTCACGCTCGGCACGCGCACCGAAGTAGCCGTTACCGTTACGGTGCCGCCTACATGCTTGGCGGTCAGCACACCTGCTTCGCTTACTTCACCTTGATACGTATGATCAACGCTCCATACCAAAGACTTATTCGCCGCATCATTCGGCGTATATACGATATACTGACTCATGTCAATCGACTGACCTTGATCTATCGTAGCCGGAGCATCGGCGAAGGCGAGATTTGTCAGCTTGATGGTAGCGGGAATGAGGGTGATGCTGATGGCTTTTGTACCGTCCATCGGATCCAGAGCTACATCCTGCGTCAGGTAACTCAGACGGGCATCCAATGCACCCGTTTTGCTGCCGGTACCCAAGTAGGTGATGGTTACTGTACCTCCGGTACGGTCGCCCTGATTCGTTACGCTGAACAACGCAGCGTCCGTTCCTTCTACCTCCCAGATGATATCGTCCGTCAGGTTCTCGGCAGTATAGTTGACCGTCACGGATTTCTGTTCGTCTTGCTCTACATCGCCGAATACCACGTCTCCCACCTCCAGCTTGCTCTCAATTGGCTGAGCGGAACCTACTTTCTTGTAGATAGCGATAGAAGTACCGGTAGCCTCGGTTTTGTATGGTTTGAAACGGTCGCTATTGAACCTAACCGGATAAGCAGGATCAGCATCATTCGGACGAATGACGGATGCCACACCGTTGCTGATGCTGATCTCCCAACTCTTTACCGTTTTGCCGGCTTCATACGTAGTAGAGAAGGCACCCTTTCCGCTATTCGAACTATAGTCCAGAAGTAAAGCTTTGTCGTTGTCGTCAGGATAAAGGAACTGCCAGTTACCGCTGTATTTGTTCAGCACAAATGTCTGTACGCCTTCCGGCACTTCTGCTGTCCCTTCTGCGCTGTTGAGGGTGAGTCCTTCCGTAACAGCCGTCAGGTAAGCGCCGTTCAGCGGACCGCATACATCCCCTGCACTCTCGCTTATGAA
>DEIW01000028.1:0-11671 GCA_002352705.1 Bacteroidales bacterium UBA2764
TCGGAATACTCCAGTTGATAGTAGCCGAAGTCTTGGTCATGTTCGTTGCAGCAATACCGCTTATTTCCGTACATGTCTCGGCATCCAGGATAGCTACATCGTCGATATAGAAGTAGCTTGCCGCCTCCGGTTTGGGAGCCTTGAAGGCTATGTATGCGCCGGCGGTGAAATCCTTGAGCGGGAGGGTGTACTCCTGCCAGTAGTCATTGTTCGCATCGAGCGAATCCTGATCGATATTGCTCTGGTTACGAACCGCCCATACCCAATCGTATGTTACCGTATCAACGGCTACGAAGGTCTCCGGATCATTCGGGTCAGTCATCGTACCTACTACCAGTTTACGCAAGTAGCCACTGTTAACAGCATACAAGAACGTCTTCTGGGTTGCGTTGAATGTCTTGGAGAACTGGGCTGCACGACCGTAGAAGTGCAAGGACGTCTTCTCCTTATCAATATCCATAAGCGGCATTACGGCATACGCATCGTAGTTGGTTGCATTCGTGTAGAACTGCAGCGCATAATTAGCGGTCGTATTTCCGTCATGGGCATAGATAACCGATGAGGTGTTCGGAATGGCTTTCGGGCAATAGCTTGCATAAGAAGCAGAACCCTGTACAGCCAGACTCATGAACCAGCACTCCGGCACCTTGTTGGTCGTAGAACCGATCTTCATATCGGTGAGCTGGTCTGCGAAGCCCCATACTGCATTCTCCTGCGAGTAGAGGTCACAGTTGGTAGTGAACTCGATAGAAGCCTCGTTGCTCTCTACGCCGCCATCACAAAGTTTCTTCACTTTGAAGATATACGGAGTATTGGCAAGGAGCGTATCTACCGTGAAGCTACGCTCGGTAACGGTATCGCGGATGACTTGTGCATCGTTCTTGGAAGTAGAAACGAGCACTGCCCATTCGCCTTCGCCCAGTTGCCATGAGAACTTAGCGGCATGCGCACCCAGTGAATCCAAGGTAGGACGGTTCGGGGTATAGCATGTGCCGGCATTCTGGATGCTCAGCTGGTCGATGTAAATCTGGTTGGATTCGCCGTACTCGGAGAGGAAAGCGATATACTTGCCTTCACCTATACCCTTGAGCGGTACAGATATCTCGTTCCAGAACTTGTTGCCGGAAGCGTCTTCCGTATATTTAGCAGAGGAGGAGCTCAAAGCAGGGAGCTGCATGTCCGCCAACTCTACGAAGGTCTCAATGTTATTCGGGTCGGTTACATAACCTACCTTGATAGCACGCGGATAATTCACCGTAGCGTAGGTACCGGAGTAAGCCCCGGTAGCGTTACCGCCACAGCAGCGTGCCCAGAAATGCAATTCCTTATCGTCCAGATTACCCTTGACAAGCGGCATGATAGCGTAAGCGCCGTCGCTGTTGTTGGAAGAAGAAACGAACGACTGGATAGAGAGGGCACCGTTACGGGCTTTCTCGTCTTTGCTGTACAGAGATGTCGTTCCGCTGTTGACCTGTACCTTCGGGATATAGGACGATGAGGTAGGATTATTCTTGTTACCTACCTTCCATCCGCTCGGGATAAGGTTACCCGTCTTGTCCGAACGATAGTTATCCTCGTCCTTGCCGAACGTCCATGCAGCCTCCGCCTGCTCAAACGCATATGCGGTTTGCAACATGTGTCCTGCCGACCAGTTGGATACGGTATCACCATAGTTGGCGCGGACATAGAAGTCATACTTCTTGTTCGGCTCCAGACCGGTAACCGTAAACGTATCCTTATCTGCAGGCACGATGGTCACATCTGCCAACGCACCACCCATTGCTACATAACCCACATCGAACTTAGGCGCATCGAAGCGGTTGTTCCAGGTGAGGGTTACCGAGTTGGAGGTGTTGGCAACACCCTTGAGCGCATTGGGAGCATAAATGCCCGATGCTTTCTCTACATAGAGATTATCTATGTTCATGGTTTGGGAAGTAGCCTTACCATCAAACAGGAGGGCAATATACTTGCCATTGGTTCCCTTCAGTGGAACGGAAATCTCCTCCCACCAGTCGTTGCCACGCGGGTCATCAGTAACAAGGAACGTATCTTTCTCTGCTGTCAGGACAGGTGCCAGTTCGAAGGCATCCAAGAGCTCGAACGTCTTGATATCCATCGGATTGGTTACCGTACCTACTTGGATAGTACGTACGTTGGTAGCCGTCTGATGACGTGCCGAAGGATCGCCCGTGACAATACCATCCGATACATTCTTGAACGGAATCATATCCTTGTTTTTCTCACCCAGACCGGAAGTCATCTGACGAGCCTGGAAACGTATTTGCAAGGAATCCAGACTAACCTCTTTGTTGTCCGCATCCACCAGTACCGGCAATACTACGTATGTACTGTCGTACGATGTGCTGGAGGTAGCGAAATAGAGGGCTTTCGTCTTCGTTGAGCCGTCTCCATACGAGTAGTTGCTGGAAGTAGTGTTAGAACGTACATACGGATAAGCGGAGAATGTTGTACTCGTACCCTTACCGTGACCGGTAAGCCAACCAGCCTCCACCTTATAGGCTGCATCGCCAGCTGCTGTAAGCTCTGTCGGGTTCTCAAAGTCCGTGAAGTACGGATACTGAGCCGACTGGAGCGTCTTCAACGTCACCGGACCTACCCAGAAGCTGACCTGTCCGCCGCCGCAGTTGGCGCGTACGTAGAGGTCATATTCCGTAGCCGGTTTCAGATTGCCGATAATAGCAAAAGTGGTATCCACGGTAGCAGCAGGAGTAGCATCTGTCGGTACTTCGTCGCCTTTCTCTACGGCTATCACATCCCATTGGGAAGCAACCGTATCCGTCCAGGTGAAGCCCAGCGCGTTCAGTTCGCGGGTAGCTGCCTCAGGAGCCTCCGGTTTCTTACATGCCGCATCCGGCTCAACAGACAGGTTGTCGATGTAGAAGCCGTAACGGGAATATGTAGAGGTATAAGAACAATTAGCCTTCAGCACGATATACTGACCACCGTTTGAGGCTTCTTCCAACTTACGCTGATAAGCTGTCCATACATTCTGTGCAGATGTTACTTTGGCAATAATAGAATCGCCCCATACCACAGTATTCAGTATAGAATCCAGATTCTCGGCATTCGTTGCCACACCGATCCACAGTGAATCCGTATAAGAGGTAGAGGAATGTTTGTAATCAAAAGCAAGGATAGCTTTCGACAAATCAGCCTCTAATCGCGGCAATACGGCATAAGAAGTCAGCTTCGAGTTACCGGCGATAAACAAGCCGTTACCCGTTGAGCCGTTCTTCGCGGAGGAATAAACAGTAGGATAGAGGCTGTTAACGCCTTCCGTACCGTCACTACCGAACGAACCCCAGCACTCAGGCGGGTTCTTGGTCGATGCAGAAGAATAACTGTCGAAGTTCTCGCTGAACGGAATAGGACGTGCAGCCGGACACTCGGTGGTAAACTTGCGCCAGTTGGACCATGCGCTGTAGTTCTCGCCGTATTTAGCGCGAACCTGCATATAATAGGTCTTGAGCATGCCGAGCCCTGAGATACGTACAGAGTCAGCTGCTACCACTTGGGCGGATGCGGATTCCAGATTAGCCAGTTTGTCTGCATAGCGGAACTCATAGCTGTCGGCTCCTGCCATCTGCTCCCATTTGATGATAGCGGCATCTGCACCTACTGAGTCAGCCCATACCTTGCGCGGCTCCAGCCATGCAGGAATGGAATCGAAGTAGATATTATCCAACTCAATCTTGTTCGTGTTCTCGCCCGACTCGGAGATGAACATCACGAACTTGCCATAGTCGCCATTATAGTCTCCGAAATAGTCGTTGAAACGAACGGTATATGCCTCATGGTCTTCCGCATCGGTCTCAAACTCGAACTTGACTACATCCAGCGGCACGAAGGTAGAGAGGTCACCCGGGCTGGAGATAACACCTACCGTCACTTCGTTCAGCGTGTTAGACGCAGTGTTGTTCCAAGCATCGAAAGTTACCTGCAGGTACTGGATGCTGTCCACATCCAGCATACGCGAGATAGCATATGCGCCATCCGATGCTGCTGAACTATTGATGAGCTGAATATGTCCGTTGATGATATTGGCGGTACCGGAAGAAGTACGATTTCCGAAAATCCAGCAGCCGTTGTTGCTGGTAGAAGAGAAGTCTTCCACTTTCTTGCCTTCTCCGCCGAAGTTGTCGATATCCAACGCCGTACATACGGTCTTGAATCCAACAGGCGCGGAAATCCACTCGCCGTAGTTCTCATTGCCGCATACGGCACGAACATAAACATAGTACTGCGTATTGGCTTCTATTGTATCATCCGCCAACTTGAACGGATTGGTATCCGCAATAGTGTCAATAACAATACTTGCGTCTTTTGCTTCTATATCCGCCGGTTTCAGGGTTCCCTTGGTAGCTACCACTACCTGCCACTTGTCTGCGGCAGCCTGGTTCCATTTGAAGGTTGCACCGTTGCTTTGGATGTTAGAAACTTTGATTTCGAATACTTTCTCGCATGCAACTATCGTATCCACCACAATATCATCCAAGATGAAGTAACGATTGGAGGAAGCGGAAGTATGATAGATATCAGCCGGCTTGTAGAATGCGATATACTTGCCTGCGCCTGCATACTTGCTGAAGTTGACAATCTGCTCCGTATATTTATTACCTGTGATATAAGCAGTAGCAATCGTATCAAAGGTAGCGATGTCATTCGGGTCAGTCATTGCGCCGATATACAAAGGCTCGTTGACAGCATTGACGTTATTCGACTTGACATAGAATGTCATTTGCAGCTTGTTGATCGGCAGTTCCAATAACGGCAAGGCTGCATATACGGAATCGGAGGTATAGTTATAACCCAGCATGAATGAGTTCGCTCCGCTTCTGGCAGACGTAGTGCTGTTGCCATAGATACACGGAACCATATAGATTGTTCCGCTACTGTTAGCCTCTACCTGTTTGGAGGTCCAGCAGTCAGGCAGCAAACCGGAAGTATAGGTACTCGCAGGCACTTTCACGCCCTCGAAGCCCTCTTTGTACGGGATAAGCTCAAATGCCGCGCACTCCGTCTTTACGGTCAGACGGTCGGAAGCCGAAGTCTTGGTGCCGGTAATGGTCGTAATCTGGTAGGTATAGATGGTATGCGGTTTGAGATTCTTGATAACCGCTTCATTGGTCTCTACCGTATCACGTATCATAAGCGAATCCACCTCCCAGTCTTCGGAGATAGCAACCGCCCATTTGGTCATACCGTTGGCGTCCCATTTGATGGTGACAACGCTGTCGGTGGCAGTAGCTGTAATATTGAGCGGCTTGATACAGTCGTCAAACTGGCTGATGGTTACATCCTCGATATAACCGTACATCGTCTTGGTCGATTGCTCGTCGGCTGCGGTGAATGCACGTACGGCGATATATTTGCCTTCGCCGGTATAGTTGAAGAAGTCCACTTCGCCTTTCTTCCAGTCGTTGTACTTGCCGTCTTCATATCTGCGGACAGGTACGAAGGTGGTGGTATCCGTCGGGTCAGTCATCACACCGACTTCATAAATAGCTTTTGGATAATCGGCACCACTCGTTCCATAAGCATAATAGAACGTAAACAGCTTGTCCTGCACCTTGTCCAGTTGCGGGAATACGACATACGGAGTGACATCATTACGCTTGTTGAGGTGCAAACCGTAATTGCCGCTGTGCGCATAGGATTCTGTAGATGTGGAAGTATATACATCCGCATAATGTCCGGCATGAACAACCAGACCGTCCGGCAGCAAGGTAGTGGTGCTTGTTCCTACGGTATAGTTCCATAACTGATAGGAGTCATAGGAGCCTTTCGTATTGAAATCCCATGTCTTGGGAAGCGATGTAGAAGCAAGGGTATTAGGAACCATGTATTTCTGAGAATAAGACCATGCGCTCTTCTTCTCGCCTTGTACCATTTGCACATAGAAATACAGCCATTTGCCCTCCATATTCTGGAATGCTAATTGTTTCTCCGCCTCTGCCGCCGGAATATTCTCTGCCTTGGCGATGATATTCTTCTCCAGCAGTTTGTCCGGAGTCTCGGTCTTGATATCCGACGCGATGACATTCCATGCGGTAGCATTAAACAGGTCGGGAGCCACTACAGCCGAGGTCGGCGTAAAGTCCTTCACTGCGAAATTAACGGGTGTTACCGGCTCTTTCACGGAACCGATGGTCACCTCGTCAACCCAGTACTCGGTAATCCAGTCCTTGGAATCCACTGCGAAAGCTATGTATTTGCCTTCTCCCTGGTACTTGTCAAACTTCACCTGGAATTGGTCAAATACCTGATAGTAACGGCTATAGCAGGTATCTACAGGAACAAAAGTAGAGTAATCAGCCGGATTGGTCATCACACCCACAATGATGTAACCGGAATAAACGTCATTACTGCTGTTGGTCCAAAGGTGCGGATAGATATATCCCGTACCCCAGAAAGACACATAGGTATCCTGAATACGGTCCACATCAATCTCCGGGGACGCCATATAGACATATTCGCCGGCAGGCACCGCTTTGGCGTTGATACCTGCGCCGAACTCCATAGCCGTGCCGCTGAAAGCATAGCTATGCCATGATGTTTTGGCACGGTAAGCACAGAGGAACGGGGTTCGGAGAGGAGTGACACCGTCACTGCCCTTCAGAGACGTTCCATAAGTCCAGTTCTCCACCTGGAGAAGGGTATCTGTAGCTTGGTTCTCTACATCGAAATGCTCTACAAACGGTACTTGAACCTTGTTGAGCGTTTTGATTTCTGCGCCTACCCATTGGCCTTCCAATGTAGGACAGTAAGCCTTGATGTAGATATAATACTTGGTATTGATATCCAGACCCTGCAGCGTGTAGCTGAAGTCATTGACGAACTCGTGGCGGATAACAGCTTCATCCGTCCAGTCCACTTCTTCAATAGAGCTGTACAGTTTCTTGGATACTACCACTTCGAAGGAGTCGGTATCCAGACTACCACCCCATTCGATGACAGCCTCCGTACCGGCAAGCGATTTTGCGCGAATATCACGCGCATCCTCACATACGATGTCCGGACGTACGATGATGTCATCCAGCACAATACCGCGTCCGAAACGGTCTGTGCCCTCAAAGGCTATCTGATAAGTCTTTGAGTTGTAACCGTCCAGATAGATGGTATCGGCCTTCCATTTCGTAATTTTCTCCACATACTCGGCTATCTGCACCCATCTGCCTTCCGGCGAGGTACGATAGTAGACACGCAGTTGGTCCACATCGCCAAGGCGCTGGGCTTGTGCATGCGAGAAAATCAACATCGGTTGGGCCGTGAGAACCGTCAGGTCCATCGCCGGCGTTATCAGACGCGATACAAACCCTTGGGTCTGCGTCGTCGTGTTACGCAAGGCGATACGGCCTTTACCTTCTGCCGCTCCGGCGGGATAAGCCAAACCCTCGGATTCGATCACCCAGTCCTGTTGTCCGAACAGGTACTCCGTGGTCCATCCTTCAGGTAACTTACCATCTTCGAAGTCGGCGTGCAGCACATAGAGATCCTCTTTGGCTGCAAACGACATTACGGTGAAGAACACCAGCAATAATGCCGACAGTAAAGTTTTCTTCATACCTTAAAAGTTTTAGTGAATAAATAATGTTTGTTGTGGGTTGATAATTGGTTTTCTATCATTATTCCGTCATGCACATACATGACGTTTTGTTATGGGTCACATTAAAGATGAAGGTCAGTTTCAGCCCCACTCTCAACCGCTGTGCGTCCCTGCTCAGGACGGGCGAGTCCAAGAGGCTGTTGAACCGTATGTCGCGGGTGTCGGTTTCGGAATAGACCACTAAGGGTGTCTCCGCCCGTTTCGAGCCATAGGAGACAATCGGGAAGTCATATCCTACAAATGCCCCTACGCGCATCTGCACGCCTGATATGATAGGAATACGCGCGCCTACCTCCGCCTCCAGAGCCAGTTCATGCGAAGCAGACTTCACCGTGCTCGTCCCGCTGTATTCCGCCTCGGGCCAGTATTCATACGCCTCGGCATTGCGGATAGGCTGGATAAAACGGCCGTACTCGCCCTCCGTGAACATCCGCGCGGTGGAAGACGCAGCATTCTTCAGCGGACCGGAATGATAGGCGGCGCCAAGACCGACATACACCCATCTGCCGAAACGGTAACCGAACTGCACCGGCACTACCACACGCATCAGTTGCTGCTGCTCCCGATAGTCCGAATAGAGATAGCGGTAAGTGACCGCCTCGCCCGTGAAATCCGTACGCGGGAAAGCATCCTGATAGGCATCCAGACCGCAGTTTGTCACCAGATAATCCACGCCCACTCCGGCGTTGAAGAAGAAATGACCTTTATGCAACTCATAGAGCAGCGTAGCCTGGCCTCCGCCACCGGCTCTGGAGAACGCCTCTGTCCCTTTGCCGAATACAGGCGAAGCTTCCATACCCGCCAGCGAGACACCCAGCCAATGCGACACGCCGGCAGACCCGTAACGGGAAGCCCCTGCCGACGGCATCGCCGCCAGCAACAGCATCATCATCATCCATATGTATCTGCTCTTTCTCATCAGCGGATAATAATCTTCGTTGTTTGGTGTTTATCAGGCCGTACGAGGACATACACGCCCGGCGGGACTGGGACAGACTCTTTGGTCTCAGTCAGCGGAACCACTACGCGTCCCATGACATCCAGCAACATCCACGGTCCCTCTGCCGCCAGCACATCCTCTATCGACTGGGCGGCATTATAGATTACCGGACAGGCGGCAACCGTCACACCGTCGGTGCTACGGGTTATCACTACCGTATATTGGGCTCCCAAATCATCTGCGCCTACTACCAGATAGGACTCGTTGGCGCCCTCTATGAGCACGCCGTTGCGGTACCATTGGTAGGCGCTGAAGACATAACCGCCGTTATGCCCCTCATTGAGCAAAGCAATAATGCCGTCCTTCTGGGCAATGATAGAGGAGGAATAACTGATCTGCACCAGTACCGGTATATCGGGCACCGGACAACGCGGCGTACCTAACTTCACCGTAGCCGGATAGTATCCCGGGCTGACGGTAGCAGGCGTTGTCACCACTATCTCGTCCTTGGCTCCGAAAGCATAGACCGAATCAAAACCTGCCCTTACTGCCGTCTCGGAGAACACGATCCGCAGGCTGTCCATCGTACCCTGCTGTATCCGGACGGGGAAGAGGATAGCGGGCTCGCCGCCGCATACAGGTACGGTATCCGGCATCGATACCACCAGAGCCGGCTCCACCTCCAGATGCAGCGTCACGATACTGTCCAGATCCCAGCGGTTCTTCAGATTGACGACATAAGTGCCTGATTCCGTTAGCTTCTGGTCGCCTATTTCGTACACTCCCCCCTGGCACATCGAGTCGGTCTGCTCGAAGAAGCGCTCATGGATATAGACATGCACTATCTCCTCGCATCCCGAAGATACCGTATATACCGTATCAAACTGATAGGGGTTCCAATAGGTCTTTCCTTCGTACATCGAGCCTACCGACAGGTGTACCTCCCGCTCCGGCGTCTTGACATCTTCCAGGGTGACAGGGATCTGCATCTCCGCACGGCATATGGTATCGCTGCCGTTCAGATAGGCATACAGGGTTGCCGTATAGGTCCCGCCGGTGTCCGGATAGGTATGGACAACATATTCATCGTTAAGAGTAGAGAACGTACCGTCGCCGAAGTCCCAATAGACATGGTCCACGCCCTCATGACGGGTGAACTCTTTTTCGGAAATCTGGTTCTTGTAATACACGCAGGACTGGTTATGGAAAGTCACTTGGTTCTGACATTTCTCCACCTTCGCGGAAGCATCGGCGCTGGCGACAGGGAAACGGGGTATACCGCACGCCTCCAGGGTGTAGTAACACTTGCCGTTCGTCTTGGAGATGACATCCACATGGTAGGTCAGCGTATCCATCGGATCCAGCGTAAAGGTCTGGTTTTTGGAAAGGATATTCCCCGGTTTGGACGGCAGATACCACGCATAGTTGAATCCGGACGGTGCCGAGAAAGTGGTGGTAGGATTATCCTCGCCGCAGTTGAGTCCGGACATCTCGCCCGACTCGCAATCCAGGGTGAAATAGGCATACGCACCGTGTGCCTCCATCTTACAGCCCGTCACCATCAGGCGGATAGTGATGGTCTGACCTACGTAGTCACGCAGGTTGACCGCTACTTCCGTCCAGTCTTTCCAGGTGATCGTCTCTCCGCCGTACTGCGTCGTCTTCCATCCGGTAGCGGAAGCGCCTGCTACGAAATCCGCCAGTCCGCACCCGTATTCCAGATCACGCCCGTTAGCGAGGATCTGCAACTTGAAAGTCGGGTTGTCTGCCGGCTCGTGAGGAGCAGGCAGGACGACCGCATAACGCACCTTGAGGATGGCCTTGTCTTCCTCCGGAACCTTGTATTTATATTCGCATGCGGCTCCGAAGGTAGGAGCATAGCGTCCCAACCGGACAGAGGCTACCGCGCCTTCCGGCTTGGTCAGCAGCGTGCCGTCCGTGAAAGGATCACGTTCGCCCGGTACATAATGTATCGTATGGAGCGAATTCGCGTAATCGGCATAGCCGTAGTCCTCCACTTTCGGGGAACCCAACGGATTGTTCTTGTCGCCGACACGGCAGGTAGCCGGGCTCAAATCCAGGTAATCAATACACCGCGCACCTCTATGGTACATGAAGAAACCGTACTTCACGAATTGTCCCACCCCGCTCTCATCCGAGCAGTGCGAACGCACATACACCTCGTTGTACCCTTCCGACAGGCCGTACAGCGTGATACGGAAATCTTTTATATCATTGTGCATCTTCCATTCATCCGTCTGGTAGTCGTATGTCCATACATCAAAGACCGTAGCCCCGTTGCGGTTCCATTCGATGGTCGCGCTGGCGTCATTATTGATCTTGCATTTGAAATCCGAAGGTAACGGACAGTCTTTCTTAGGGGCTATCATGATATTGTCAATACATGCCGAGGGGTTGGCTGCTCCGCCGCGTGTGTTATACCATACGATGACCAGCTTGCGCGTCTGTTCCTCCGGTACCACCCACTCTACATGACCGATATTCCATGAGGTCGCGCCGAAGAAACAGGGTGCTAACCGATATTCTTCGTTTTTCGCCCACGCCGGAAGATCCGCTGTCGCCATATTGGAGTTGGTAGCTACCGTATCCGGTATCCAGCATAGATAAAATCCTTCCTCCCCGGTACGCTTGCCGCTGCATCTCCAGTCGAAATAGATCTCATACTCTCCTGCCGGAACCGTCAGTTCCCTGTACGCCACCACAAACATAGTGCGCGAAGCGTCATAGACCGGCTCCTCTCCGTCCGAAGAGACGAACAGTCCGTATTTCGCATCCGGGGCATGGTTGCCGGCTGCCCCGATATACCATTTGTTGACACAGTGGGGGCCCTGGTTGCCCGTATTCAGCACCCATTGCGAACGCTCCGCCTCATCCTCGAAATCGCACTGATACACAATCTGCGCCAGGGCGGAAGAGGGGAGTACCGAGTACAGGATACAGAGTACGGTAATGAATATGTAACGGCTCTTGTTCATTATAATATCATAAATTCTACACGGCGGTTCTGTGCGCGTCCTTCCTCCGTATCGTTCGGAGCGATAGGCATGGTCTTGCCCTTGCCTTCCGCCTCTATACGGCTC
>DEIW01000028.1:11700-26569 GCA_002352705.1 Bacteroidales bacterium UBA2764
TACGGCTCGCGTCGATACCGCGTTTGATAAGGTTGTCACGTACGCTGTTCGCACGGCCCTCCGACAGTTTCTGGTTCGCCTTGTCGGAACCTACGTTATCGGTGTGACCCGTGATACGGATACGTACCTCCGGGTTCTCCTGCAACATGTCAAACAGATCCTGCAACGAAGGCTCGGACTCCGGAAGAATCGTGGTCTTGTTGGTGGCGAAGAAGAGGTTATGCAGGATGATTGCACGTTTCTTGACAATCGGCTCCAGACGGAAGGTCTCCGTACCGCCTATCTCCTCTACGGGGCGTGTGAGCGCCAGGTGGTTGGCTGCTTCTATATGGACGCGTATCTTCGTATTGAGCGGCAGACGCAGCTGTGCGTATCCGGTCAGCGAATCGGTGGTCACGGAAGCAAGGACAGCCTCGTTGGCGGCATTGGAGAAGGTCACCTGTGCCGCTAACAGCGAGTCGGACTTGGCATCACGTACATAGAAACGGAAGTCCGGTCTCGGCGTCATCGCCAGACGGAGCGTATCGCCGAAATCGCCGTGCGTATAGTCGTGCTCCATCGTCCGGTAATCCGGATGGGAGAGACGGAGATGGTACGTACCCTGGTTGAGTTTCGCCACCATGCGTCCTTTGTTATTCGTCGTACGTTTGGTAGTACGCGGTTTCTTAGCCTGCATAGGCGTCATCTCCACCATGGCGGCAGCGACCGCCTTGTCGGTCTGCGTATCCTTGACCTCCAGCACCAGCGCCGGCTTCTGCGGCTTAGGCGGTTGAGGTTTGTTCATCTGCAGCAGAGCGGTGAACTTGACACCTACGAGGAGGCTGTTCATCCGTCCTTTCGCCCATTCGGACAGGTGCAGCGGACGGGTAGAGATATTCTGCTCGTCCACGGTCACTATCGGACCCTGCGGTTTTTGGGACAGGTTGGCGATACCGTAGTCGGCGAAGACCGCTACGCGCATATACCACGGATAGCGGCGGGCGGCGTTGGCCTCGCGCCATCCCTCGCTCAGGAATGCGTTGATATTCACGCCCACCTCCGCCGTGGCAGCTATATCCAGACCATAGGAGATATTCCCCTTCCCGCGGTACGGCTCGTCCGTCACCGCCCCATGGTTGGGCATGTTCACCCACGAATCGTCATAAGCGGAGTCGTCCGTGATGGATGTGGACACTTTGCTCTTCTGGTTATACGTCCCGAACAGGGAATAACCGATCTTCATACCCGCCAGGAAATACACCTTGTCCCACGTACCGCCGACCATGACCGGAACCATCAACTGGCCTACCACATGGTTTTCCGACAGTTTTTCCGTGAAGGTGTAATGCTTGGTCTGGGTATATCCCGGAGCCATCATCGTCACGTCATAGGACGAAGGGAAAGTAACCTTGTCCATGGACGAGAACAGACGGAACTCGGGACCGGCGTTGAGGATAAAATGGTCGTATTTGTACTCGTATCCTACGCCTATCAGTCCGCCTCCGCCGCCGATGAACTTGTTATAGTCATAGCCGTTCACCAGTCCGCTGTATCCTGCGCCGCCCCACATAGCCACATGGTGGATATTCCGGTTCGCGCCCTTCCATTCCTTGGCAGAGGTCTTGCTCTGCTTCCGGGAGTTGCTTTTCTTCTTTGCCGGAGCGGCGGATAACGCCTGGCTCGCCAATATGGCAATCAACAGAATATAATAGCCTATCTTTCTCATCTTTCCCCCCCCTTAATCTATTACACTGATTCTACATACACGCGTCTGCGTTCCTACAGTTACCTGCACCACATACACTCCCGCCTGCGCGGCAATCGGTATGGCGTTCTCTCCGGCGGTGAGCGACTGGGTCAGCAGTACGTCGCCGAACATGTTCACGATCTTCACGGTAGCGGCATCGCCTACCTTGACGGTCAGGTTCGCTCCCGAGCGGACGGGCGACGGATAGACATATACCACCGCCGGATCCTCCACTGCCTGCGCGCGGAAAGGACAGGTAACGACTTTCTCGTTATTAGCCACCCGCGTCATCTCCAGATGATAGACCGCAGCCGTATCCAGTCCTTCGCCCACATAGAGGTACGACAGGTTGGCACCGGGGATAGGCTCGCTGTTCTTATACCACTGGTAATCCGTGAACTGATGCGCCGCCGAATCGGTCTCCAACGCGCCCGCATTCTTCAGCGAGAGGACGTCTCCCCAACGCTGATAGACCCATCCCGGCATACAGATGCTGACGTCCGCATGACGCACTACCGAGCAGCCGAAGGTGTTGTAGAACTCCAACTCGAACGAACCGCCGTTCAGACCCGTGATAGAGTCCGCCGTCTGCTTCGCACCGCCGTTCACCGTATAATAGTCAAAACCCGTTCCGGCGATAAAGATAGCCCCGGAATTCGGCTCATCCGTCATCTCGCGGATCGTCACTTCCGGCAATATCGAATCCGTAACCGTCACGTTCATCCACAACGTGGAGTCACAGCCATAAACATTTTGATAGAAGCGGTAGAACTTACCGGACTCTTTGGATTTATAGGTCTGGCCGTCTATCGTCAGCGGTATCTCCGCGCAGACGGTTGTGTCCCCCGCATACTCATTCGTGACAGGATTGACAGAGAGGTTCAAAGACACGATACTGTCACATCCGGCAAAGGTCTTCAGACTGTCGGTATACAACCCCGGCAGACCGGCGTAATACCGCCCGAAAACCACATAACTGCCTTCACAGATAGCGGAATCTATCGTTTGCGCTACATCACCGATAGCCGGAATATCAATATAGATCGTGGTATCGTCGAAACACCGTCCTTCCGCTATGGACGAAACGAGCGTTACCGGGAAACGGCCGCCTTCATTGGGATAGACCACGATGGGGTTTCTGTCCGCCCCCACCTGGCCGTTACCGAAGTCCCATTCGTATTCGTCACAGGGCTGGTCATAGTGATATTCAATGACGTTGTTGAATTTCGTCATGATATGACTTTTGTTATTGAACTTCACCCTGTTGCGGCATTCGGACGGCGCATATTCCCATCCGAACGAAGCAATAGGGAAACGTGGGCGGGCAGAGGAATAGAGATCAAAGCCGCAGCTCTCCTCTTCCTTATACGTCAGGTGGCACCGGTACGTAGTGGTATCCGAAGGAGCTATCAGAAGCGTCTGGCCGCCCGCTGTTTTCATCGAATCCGGCACGGGGTTGTCATATTTGTCAAACCACTCATAATCAAAGCCGTCCGGCGCGGCGATAGACATCTGCGCGTCGTCACCGCAGCTGGTACCGATGATACGTGCGGCAGCGCAGTCCAGCGTGAAGTAGGCGTACCCGTAGTGTCCGCCCGCATCGCAGTCATAGGTGGTCAGGCGGACCGTCAGTTTCTCGCCGTCCCTGTCCTCCAGATTCAAACCTATGGTAGTCCAGTCTTTCCAGGTAACCTTGTTATATCCGGTTCCTTCGGTATGCCATCCTTCACGGGTCGCGTCCGCATAGAAATCGGCATATCCGCAGTCCGGACTGATCAGGTCGCCGTCCTCGCCGATAATCTCAAGGGTAAAGCGCGGCTGGATATTGACGTTATGCTCCGGGTCTTCCAGCACCACCGCATAACGCACTAACAGAATAGCCGCGTTCTCCGCATCGACCACATACTCGTAAGACACGCTTTCCGCTTCCGCGCCTACCGCCCAGTTACCCAGACGAACGGACGCCAAGGCGCCCTCGGGAACGACACGAAGCTTGCCTTTCGTACGGGGATCCGTGATATCCGGCTCCCAGTTGACCGTATGACGGGATAACTTGTCGTCCGCGCCATAGTCCACCACTCCGGTTTCCGCATAGGGGTTCTTATAGGTGCCGTAGGTGGCTGTCACATTCGGATTGCCCTCCAGGTGAACATAGTCTATACAATGCCTCTCCGGATAATACACCGCCAAGGTGTTGAGATACGTGTAGGCGCTGTAATTCACGCCGTTGCATACGCCGCGGACGCGCACATCATAGGCGCCTTCCTCCAATCCCTCGATGACATATTGCTTGTTGGTAATACCCGTTTGTACCTGCCATTTGGAACGGCCGTATTTACGGTACTCCACGATATATTCCTCGCTGCTGCCCTCCCAGTGGACGATAACCGAGTCATGACGGATCTCCGCCGTCAGGGAACGAGGCTTGGTACACTCACGGGAGGTAATCTGGATATTATCGACACACGCTCCTACCTGATATACCGAGGAATCCCGGTTGGCGTTCTGCCAGATAAAGAACAACCGCAGCGTACGTGTGCCGTTGGACGAGAACTGGAAGGAGACGTTTTTCCATTTGTACACTCCATTCACCCGGTAGTTCTCGCTCTTGATATACGTATTCAGATTATCGGGAAACATGACAGAAGGTCCGCCCTCCATTGTCAGCATCGAAGCGGGACCTACACCGGCGGACATCACGGCATCCGGAGCACCTATACAGCGGAAATCGAACGTACAGTCATATTGACCCTGAGGCAGCACGAAATCACGGTACATATACTGGATATTCGTGGTTACCGCAAACCCGGCATCCACTCCTCCGTTCGCAGAGATATACGCGGACTTGTGACCGTCGCTGTGCGTCGCTTCGCCTATCACCCACTGGTCCTTCAGCTCGGAAGTATTCCCGGCATTCAGCACCCAATGAGACAGCTCCTCCGACTCCTCGTCCTCAAAACTCATCGAATAAGGTACCGTTATGGCTGACGGATTTTGAGCCTGCACGGACTGCATCAGAAAACATCCCGACACCATCAACAGAAAGAATCTTCCACCCTTCATCAAACTCATACTTTTCATTCCCTTTATCACATTTCTCATATTCATTTTTCCCTTTTATCACACGCATGCGCGGTCATATATACATAAAGTGGCTACAAAATTACTAAAAAAATTTTAAACAACAAACATTTTGTCAAAAAAAGTGCATTTAAATTGCTTTTTGCTATGTTTATTTTACAATCTGATAACAGAATGACGGAACATTTTAATGTTCTGTTTTTGCGTCCCTTTTGCACGTTTTCATAAATGTTGTATATCACTCAGAATTTGCATATGTCATGATTTTTTGTTTCTTTACGGGCACGGCGATATTGCCGGAACTGTTTAAATTACAAAATTATGACAAACTTTTATGAATTATTGGAATCGACGCAGGAGCGCCGGGCAAGAAAAAAAAGAGACATCAAGACTTTTTTCCAGCATCTTGTGGTGGACCGCCGCATGCCGCTCATGGAGGCATACGAGGTGGTGGGCTATCAGTTTTATGAATCGGCGGAGCGGATACGGAAAATTTTGCACACGATGAATAAAAGTGGTCAAAATGAACACTAATCTTTCTTCCGAAAGCTGTACCTTTGCAGCCGAAAAAGAAAAGAAGCAAAAGAAAAACTAAAAAAGTACAGGTGTTACAATAGGTGTTACAGGGCACTAACAAACGTAACACCCGGATGTAACACCTGTATTTTTTGGATATAACTATCATTAATCTTTTTAATTATTATGAATGATTTTCAGCAATTATGGCTGCTCTTCCGCTCTCACGGTTCGAGCAACACAAGGCGGGACGAATGTGAGAAACTGTGGCACACTTACAGCCCTTCGCTGCAACAGCTGCTCTTCGACACCATCCGCCGCAAACTGGACCTGCACAGGTTCGTTCACTATGACCCCCTCCGGGCTATGAAGGAGAACGCGCTCGCGCTACAATCGCAGACACTCTCTTTCAACGAATACTACCGACGCTACAACACCTCCGAGGAACGCGACGGATGGCACATGACCAACCCCACCGGCAACAAAGTAATCTATGTCAGATTCCCGATGGATTCTCGGTCCAATGTCGATGCATTGTCGGTCCATTCTCGGTCCATTCTCGATACATGAACACTTTTGGGGTATGGAAATAATATTATCGCCTCTCTGCGCTTCGCTTACCGGAGCACTCGCTAAAAACCACGGATACTCGCTTCGGATGAGCCGCTCTGCCGACGGGAAAAAACGTTGCTTTGCGGTCAGGCATCCGGAGCACGTCGAACCAAACGGACACTGGCTCTTTATCCTCGATTGCGCTCAAATGGCACATACACACTTCTTCGCGGACGATATTGTTGTCCCGCTCGCAGAAATAAAAGATGCGCTCGCAGAAGCCGGTATCGGCTCATTCGAGTGGTTTGGGAATTACGGCTCGCTGAATGCAAAAGATGTCTTATTACTCAAAAAAATGAATAACCTATGATTACAAAAGCACTGTTAAGGAAGAGACTCAGTCTCGCTATCGGAAAACAACTGACTCCGGCGGAATTTACCGCGTTCTTCGCATGCTTCTGCGCCCATGACAAACGGACGGAACTCAGAACAACTAAAGAACTCTCGTTTCAGGACGTCACCGCGTTCAGCAACTATTGCGGATATGACCTCCATTTTCCTATTCCGACGCCTCTGACACCGGCGAAATATCAAAATCTCAATGGGTAAATATCAACGGATGGCGTGATTACTTGCGTATATCAGTTTATTACACTACCTTTGCACCGTCTTTCAATCAGATAGGATAATGAACCTAAGGAGCGTCTATCGCCTTACCCTCAGTTCCAAAGGCTCAGAAAGGGATAGATTGATAGACAGCGCGCTTAATAACGATCCGCTCATGCATGGCGGATAAAAAAAACAACCTGAACTATGAAAAAATTTTTGTTGCGGGCTTCGGATAACTTCGGCTGCACTTTCATCCTCTGCGCGGTATGTGCCGTGGTGCTCAACGCATGCAACCTCACTCGTACCGTTACGACACGATCAGAGGCGTGGAGAAAAGGAGACACATCCGTCGTTATCCAGACCAAAACTATTGAGACATACGATGCCTCAAAAAAGTAACCTAACCTTTAATTTTCTGTATTTATTATGGCTAAAGCTGAATATGCTGACCTGGTTAAAACCGTCAGCGGTGCACTTACTAAGATTAACAAGAAATCGCAACATGCGGAAGACCAGAAAATGGTACTCGCTACCCACCGTGTTGCGGCTACACAGAGCCGATCCTGCTCGCGTATCTATCTCAGGGGTATCAGCGCCGTCTCGCGTTCTACCGCTCCTACTGTCAACGAACTCTTCGTCCGCCAACGCTTCAGCGCCGTCTCAGCGGCGGTCAAAGCACGTCAGGAGGACATGACCAAGATTGACGCCGACATCGCAGCCTTCAACGCACAGAAGGACTCCGTCAACGGAAAGAAAACGATTAAGTCCTTCCTCTGGAGTCTGGAGTGCGCGGCATACGACGAAGCACATCCGCGAGGATGACGTACCTCCCGTATGCTACCGGGGACATGGGTACGATGCACAAAGTACGATGGTACGACGCACAAAGTACGATGGTACGAAAAAAGGAAGGAGACCCGGCGGGTCTCCTTTTCCTTATTATTGCACGTACACGTGCGTGCAGGGGAAGGCTTACAGGGAAGCCTGGTAAGCGGCTGCGTCCATCAGACTCTCCAGCTCGGACGGATCCTTGACACTGATCTTGATAATCCATCCCTTGCCGTAAGGATCGTTGTTCACCAGCTCCGGCGCTGCGTCCAGCTCCTCGTTGAGCTCCAGCACCTCACCCGTCACCGGCATGTTCAGGTCACTCACCGTCTTCACCGCCTCTACGGAACCGAAGACCTCACCCTGACCTACTGTCTCGCCTACCGACGGTACGTCGATGAAGACAATCTCGCCTAACTCCGACTGCGCATAGTCCGTGATGCCCACATACGCCTCATCACCCTCTACGCGAATCCACTCATGCTCGCTTGTATAGCGAATATTTTCAGGAAAATTCATGATAATTTACGATTTAACGATTTACGATGTACGATTTATTTACGATGTACGATTTACCATTTGGTCATTGATTACATTCCGCTTGGAATCTGGTCTCCCAACGTGGACATAGCGCAACGGAAACCGATCTTGGAGGAAGCCTTGTCTTGATCCAGATAACGACGGTTGGACGGGTTCAGCCAATAGATACGATCCGCCCACGAACCACCTTTGTACACACGGCTCTTCTTGGTAACACGCGGCGCCAGCACATCGGTCGGGTCGTTCTTAACCTCCGTGAGGTTCTCAACACCAACGGTATCCAAAGGATAATCGGTATCTAACAGACTGGCGAAATCGCCATCCAGTACGTCACGCTTATCCTCCTCTTTACCCCAGGTGATTTTGATACATCCTACGGAGTCCATCTCGAACTTGCCGTTCTCGTCCAATACCGGACGGCTGTAGATATTACCACGGTAGGAGTTATACTCGGTAGCATCCTGGAAAGTGGTCTCGCGATATACATCCATTACCCATTCGTTCACGTTACCCGCCATGTTATACAGACCGAAATCGTTCGGCTCGAAAGCATCTACAGGGTTGGTGATGACGTGACGGTCGTTCAGCGCACCGCTGACACCCATCATGTCGCCTCGTCCGCGAACAAAGTTGGCCTGCATCATACCGAGGTTCTTCTTGCTCATGTCGCGCGGGTGGTAGCCTGACCAGGGATATACCTTACCCTCGATCGTCAAGCCGTCTTCACCCGCCACCGGAGCGTAAGCTGCGAACTCCCACTCCGTCTCCGTCGGGAGACGATAACCCGTTACGAATATACCGTCCGCGATATTCACCTTACGCTCGGCACCATAGCTGTCTGTCTTGGGATGACGGCCATACTCCGGTACATACGTATCGTCCATCAGGTATTTCTCGGTGTTGAACACAAACTTATCGCGAATCCACTCGAAACTCGGGCGGTACATCGTTACCGTCTGCTCGGGGTCCTCGGGACTTACCTCTTCATAGGAATACATCTCATATCCGGTCTGTTGCTCCCATTCGTCCTTATAAGCCTCGTCATCCGTAGGCTGCAGGTCGGCAAACGGAGGAACAACAATTGCTCCCGCGTTGATAAGAGCCATCTCATTCACACGGTCCGTACGCCATTGGCAGTACGCCATAGCCTGCTCCCATGTCACACCCACTACCGGATAGAAAGAGAAAGCAGGGTGCTCGAAATAGTTGTCCTCATACGGATCGTTGTATGCCAGGTCTTCACGCCATACCTTATGGTCCGGACGGGCTTTGTCTACCAACTCCGGAGCTACGGCACCGAAGACGAAATCAAGCCAGTGGAGATACTCGTTCCAGTTCAGGTTCGTCACCTCGTACTTGTCCATATAGAACGAGCTGACGGTCAAACTACGCGTCTCGTTGTTACGGGGAGCGGTAATGAACTCGTCTTTCTCGCCTACTGTAAAGGTACCACCCTGGATAGGGACCATACCTATCGGGTTGACATTACCTACACCTTCGTTCGCCTCGAAATTCGTAGTACGTTGGTCGAAGTAATTCCAGCCCGTCGTGTTACTTACGCGGGTATTCAACTCACGCTTCTGGCACGATAGAGCCACCATAGCTACTGAAGCAATCAATAAAAACTTAATACCGTTTTTCATATATTTATTGTATTTATGTATTGTACTTATATGTTATCACGTTTTACACCTGCGCGTGGCACTGATGTGCGGTCGCGTACTGCACTTATGTGCACCTACGCATGCCACTTATGTGTATGCGCACACGTTTCAGCCTGCAAAGATACACATTTTTTCTGAAACATTCTAATGTTTTGGTTAAAAAATTCAAAAAAAGTGCATTTTTCTCCCAAAAACGTCAATTTTTTGCGAATTTTGTTGTAATTTTGTGCCGCATTACGTTAAATTGGCAGATATGGACGTTGAGATAATGGCTATCGGCAATGTGACGCCGGATAGTTTTTATGCCGCATCACGAAGGGAGACGGAAGAGGCGATAGCCCGATGGGCGGAAGACTCCGTCAGCGCGGGAGCGGCTATACTGGATATAGGTGCCTGCTCCACCCGACCGGGAAGCAAACCTGTGGACAGCGATACGGAATGGAAACGTTTGTCGGGTGCCCTCGCCATAGTCCGGAGCGTAGCGGGACAGACACGGCTGTCCATAGACACCTTCCGACCCGGGATAGCACGAGCTGCCATCGACACCTTCGGACCCATGATTATCAATGACATATCCGGAGGGGACGAAACGATGTACCAGACAGTGCGGACCTACGGAGTGCCGTATATATGGACGCTGCGCGGAGACCTGACGCTACCTGCCCGGCAGAAGATGGAAGGCATAGACCTCATCCTGGACCCCGGTTTCGGGTTTATCGGCAGTGTGGAGAAAGATTATGAATGTCTGAGGCGGATGGACACCTTGCGGCAGTTCGGCAAGCCCGTCCTCGTAGGGGTCAGCCGCAAATCGATGATTTACAAGCCGCTCGGTCTGACACCAGAGACTTGTCTCACGGCGACCCAGGCTATCCACCTCTATGCTCTGGAGCACGGCGCTACCATCCTCCGCACGCATGATGTTGCCGCCACAGCAGAGACAGTGAGGCTCTATAACCAAATAAATGTAAATAGTAACTGACCTAATTGTAAATGTCTTTATGCATTTCTTAGCTTTTTCTTTCGGATTCAAAGATGTGATAGATATCCTGCTGGTAGCGGGAATCTTATACTACACCTACATTCTGCTCCGCCGCACCGGTGCCGCTAATCTCTTCTGGGGTATCCTTGCGTTCCTGATCGTATGGTTTCTGGTCAGTTTTGTCTTCCAGTTAGACCTCACCGGTGCCCTTTTCGACCGCATTATCTCTGTGGGAGCCATTGCCCTTATCGTGATTTTCCAGGAGGAGATCCGTATGTTCTTCTACCGTATCGGTTCGCGTTTCTCGTCCTGGCAGCTCTTCCGCCGCCACAGTCCGGAAGACGATGCCGCCTCACGCCAGCAGATATTGGAGATTATTCAGGCTTGCCGCCATATGGCGTCCACAAAGACCGGCGCGCTCATTGTGCTGGCGGGTGAAGAGAGTCTGAAAGACATCACCGATACGGGAGAGCGGCTGGACGCACAGGTCTCTGCACGACTGATAGAGAATATCTTCTTCAAGAACACCCCTCTCCATGACGGAGCACTGGTCATCCGCGGAGGACGGATGATTGCCGCGGCGTGTATCCTGCCGGTCAGCAAGAACCAGTCCATCCCCCAATCTTACGGTTTGCGCCACCGCGCGGCACTCGGTATAACAGAAAAAACCGATACCACTTGTATTGTAGTATCGGAAGAGACCGGTCATATCTCCGTCACGCATGACGGGACCATCCGCGAGGTGAGTGCCGACGAGTTATTCCTCGTACTTCATTCCACGCCTGCCGCCAGTGTAACTGCGGGCTGAGCTGCGGTAGTTATCGCGGCATATCACGCACTGACCCGGCTCCGGCATCTGGAAGAGAATAGTGAACTTCAGACCCACCATCATGTTATTGACGAAGGAAGCAAAGCCGTTGGTGGACATGATATCGTTCATCACCAGCCTGTCAGCCCTTACCATTGACTCATTGGTGCCGTCGGGGTTATATATATAGTCCGGAGACTCAGGATTCGTGTCATACACAGCCGGTTTCTCCAGCATCTCCTTCGTGCCCTTGGTATGCACGTCAATCAGACCATAGTCAAAGAAAGCGGCAAGGCGGTACTCTATCTTGCGTTTCGGTACGTCATAGCCTATGTCGTAGTTGATTATGCCTAACCGGGCGCCTATCTCAAAGCTCAAGTCCAGATCCAGATTGAGCGATGTCTTCACTCCGCCGCTGACTTTCTTGTCCGTAAAGAACTGATACTCCGGCATGTCACGGAAGATACCGTACCCCAGCCCCGTATAGTCACCGAAGGTATTGACCGTAGCCGTAGAAGAAGTTTTCGTCCAGATATTGGCGTACACTTTCATACCCGCCAGCGCATAGAAACGCTTGTACTGCACACCGAAAAGAATAGGCACTTGGACAGCAATATTGTTATATTTGTCCTGCCTGTCCTGAATCTCATAGTTGTAGTCAAACAACTCATTCTGCAAATCATACTGCCCCTCGAGCTTCGTGAACATGCTACTGCTCTGCATATATGCGGTCATTCCTCCGGTAGCACCTACGCCGAGGTCCATCAGGAAACGGGCAGAACTGTATTTCTTGCCTGCCTGCAACTCATACTGGAAGCCGGCACCGCCCGCGACGCCTACACTTCCGGCATACTTACTCTGAGTAGGGATCAAAGACCATTCGCCTATCTGAGCGCTCACGCCCACGTAATGGTTCACCTTTGCCTGGACACTACCGCCCAACAGCAGCGCAAAGATTAATACCCAATATGATTGATGTTTTTTCACAGAATAAATTGTATTTTTCATTTTTTGTTGTTCCTTCGGACTCCGCCTGCCCGAGCATTCCCCGAAGCTACGTTCGCAAATATCAACAAATGGCAAATTTAACTGCTTTTTATTTGCGTATTTGGATTTTTTGTAGTACCTTTGCAGCCGATTTTGCAAAGTATGTCAAAATTGCGGTCGCAAAAGTACTACTTTTTTTTGATATACGCAAGAAAAATATACTATTTTTTTGTTTTAAGTACAAATTTTACACAAAATATGGCATTTAATCGCACTTTAATCACAGCAGCACTCCCTTATGCGAATGGTCCTGTGCATATCGGACACCTCGCCGGAGTGTATGTCCCCGCTGACATCTACGCACGTTATCTGCGTCTGAAGGGGCAAGAAGTTCTATTTGTATGCGGTTCGGACGAACATGGTGTTCCGGTCACTATACGTGCCCGCAAGGAAGGTATCACCACCCAGCAGGTAGTGGACCGCTATCACGAGTTGATTAAGAAATCATTCGCTGATTTCGGTATCTCTTTCGACATCTATTCCCGCACCACTTCCCCTACCCATCATCAGTTTGCATCGGATTATTTCCGGGCGATGTATGATGCCGGTCAGTTTGTGGAGGAGACGTCCGAGCAGTTCTATGACCCGCAGACAGGACATTTTCTAACCGACCGGAATATCCGGGGTGAATGTCCTCGATGCCACTCGCTGGGCGCTTACGGAGACCAATGCGAGAAATGCGGGGCTACCCTTTCGCCGGATGAACTGATCAACCCGTACAACGCCGAGACCGGTAATCCGTTGGCTAAAAAGGCTACCAAGCACTGGTACCTGCCGCTGGACAAATACCAGGCGTGGTTGGAGGATTGGATCCTCAATAACCATAAAGAATGGAGACCGAACGTCTATGGCCAGTGTAAGTCATGGCTTGACGGAGGCCTCAAACCCCGCGCCGTCACCCGTGACCTCGACTGGGGTATCCCTGTGCCGGTAGAGGGAGCGGAAGGCAAGGTGCTATACGTATGGTTTGACGCACCCATCGGATATATCTCCAATACCAAAGAACTGTGCGAAGCCCATCCTGAGAAATACGGAGAATGGCAGAAATGGTGGAAACAGGAAGATACAAGAATGATCCATTTCATCGGAAAAGATAACATTGTTTTCCATTGTATCGTCTTCCCCGTTATGCTCAAAGCGCAGGGGTACAACCTGCCGGATAATGTGCCGTCAAACGAATTCCTCAATCTTGAGGGTGACAAGATATCCACCAGCCGCAACTGGGCAGTATGGCTTAATGAATATATCGATGATTTCCCCGGCAAACAGGATGTGCTGCGCTATGTACTCACCGCCAATGCTCCGGAGACCAAAGACAATGACTTCACATGGGCAGATTTCCAGGCACGCAACAACAACGAACTGGTAGCCATCTACGGCAATTTCGTAAACCGCGCGCTGGTTCTTACCAACAAGTATTTCGGAGGGGCAGTGCCTGCATGCGGAGAGATGACCGATTATGACAGACAAACCATCGAGGAGTTCAAGAATGTCAAAGCCACATTGGAAGAACTGCTCAATAACTTCCGCTTCCGCGATGCACAGAAAGAAGCAATGAACCTCGCCCGTATCGGTAACAAGTACCTGGCAGATACAGAGCCTTGGAAACTCGCCAAAACGGATATGGACCGCACCGCTACCGTCCTGCATCTGGCACTGCAGATTGCAGCCAACCTTGCCATTGCTTTTGAGCCATTTCTACCGTTTTCATCGGATAAATTGAGGACTATGCTCCGCCTCAATGAGGCTGCCGGCTGGGAGGATTTAGGCCGTATTGACCTCTTGCCGGAAGGTCAGCAACTGGGAGAAGTATCGCTTCTCTTCGAGAAGATTGAGGATAGTGCCATTCAGGCCCAGCTTGACCGCTTGGAGCGCATCAAGAAGGAGAACGAAGAAGCAGCCAAAGCGGAGGCGCTCAAGAACTGGCGTCCGGAGCCTGTTAAAGACCCTACTTCTATCGATGAATTCGACAAAAACGACATACGCGTAGCTACTGTTCTGGAGTGTACGAATGTCAAGAAGTCCGACCGTCTTCTCCAATTCAAACTGGACGACGGTATGGGCGGTCGCACGATCCTGTCCGGTATCGCGCAATCATATCCCGACCCGTCTGTACTCGTAGGAAAGCAAGTGCTCTTCATTGCTAACTTCCCGCCGCGCAAGATGATGGGTATCGAATCTCAAGGAATGATTCTCTCAGCAGTCAACGCAGACGGCAAACTCGTTGTCACCACTGTCTCCGCCCCCGTCAAGAACGGCAGCCAAGTAGGGTGATGGGAATTGAGAATTGAGAATTGAGAATTGAGAATTGAGAATTGACATTTGACATTTGAGAATTGAGAGACAAGAAAAGAGAGACGGTGACCGTCTCTCTTTTCTTGTAGCGGGACCCAGGATTGAAACAATCGTGCCTTTGGGCTAAGAACTGGGGACCTCATGATTCATAATCAAAAAACCACCCTTGCGGTGGTTTTGTAGCGGGACCCAGGATTGAACTGGGGACCTCATGATTATGAATC
>DEIW01000169.1 GCA_002352705.1 Bacteroidales bacterium UBA2764
ATGTTCCATGACGAGTTATGGACAGCGTTCCTTGATCCTAACAGCCCGGCGTACCATTCGTACGGCGCCATTCTCAAAGAGGCCGGTTTGCTCGACGTGCTTTATATCGGTGTTAAGGCGGGAGTCTATCCCTGTCTGATTTTCATCGGAGTAGGTGCTATGACGGATTTCGGTCCGCTGATTGCCAACCCGAAGTCTCTCCTCCTTGGGGCGGCTGCTCAGATTGGTATCTTCGTGACCTTCCTCTGCGCAAACCTCATGGGCTTTACCCCTGCCGAGGCGGGTTCTATCGGTATTATCGGTGGAGCAGACGGACCTACGTCTATCTTCCTGACCTCCAAACTGGCACCGCATCTTCTGGGACCGATTGCCATTGCTGCTTATAGCTACATGGCGCTCGTGCCGGTTATTCAGCCGCCTATCATGCGCGCACTGACAACCAAAGCGGAACGTGCCATCAAGATGGGACAGCTTCGCCCGGTTTCTAAAACCGAGAAGATTATCTTCCCGATTATCATCACTGCTATCGTGGCTCTTATCCTGCCGGACGCTGCTCCGCTGATTGGATGTCTGATGCTCGGTAACCTGATGAAAGAGTGTGGAGTAGTGGACCGTCTGTCAAAGACCGCACAAAACGAGCTGATGAACATCGTGGTCATCTTCCTCGGTCTCTCGGTAGGCGCTACGGCTACTGCTGGCAGTTTTCTCAACCTGAAGACTCTGGGTATCCTTTCTATGGGTATCGTAGCCTTTGGATTAGGAACGGCTGGTGGCGTATTATTGGCTAAGTTCATGAACCTCTTCCTCAAGGAGAAGATCAACCCGCTGATTGGTTCTGCCGGTGTATCGGCTGTGCCGATGGCTGCCCGTGTCAGCCAGACTGTGGGACAGGAGGAGAACCCCTCCAACTTCCTTCTCATGCATGCCATGGGACCGAATGTGGCTGGTGTGATTGGTTCTGCCGTCGCTGCCGGTGTGCTTCTGACAATGCTTGGATAATTAATTCTTTCGACTTTTGTCTTTCGACTTTCGACTAATTATGTCCAACAGACAGATAGGGTTAATAGTACTGGTAATCGCCATGATCATCGTGGCGGTTTCAGTACTGTTTACCAATAACCTGGCTCGATCGCTGCAAGAAGAGGAACAGAAGAACATGTCCGTCTGGGCTGATGCCACGCGCCAGCTCATCCTCGCGGATGACGATGCGGATATCGATTTCGTCTCTTCTATCATAGAGAAGAACACCACAATACCTGTCTATATTTGTAATGCGGAAGGAGATGTGATTGCCAGTAGAAATGTGGGCAAAGAAAAATTCAATTCTTCTAATGGTAATTATCATGGACCTATTGAACTCAAGATAGACGAAACGACCACCCAATATATCTATTGGGAGGACAGTAGTCTGTTAACAAAACTCCGCTTGGTGCCGTATGCACAATTCGCGCTGATCTTCATCTTTATCGCAATCATTGTAATCATGATGCTTACTGCCCAGCGCAGCGAGCAGAACAGGCTCTGGGTAGGACTCTCTAAAGAGACCGCACATCAGTTAGGTACACCTATCTCATCCCTCAATGCGTGGCAGCAACTCCTCGCGGATAAGTATCCCGACGATGAATATGTGCCGCAAATGAAGCGCGATATAGAGCGGTTACAGATGATTGCCGACCGATTCCAGAAGATTGGATCGGAACCGGATTTACAGGCTCAGGACGTTGTGCCCGTGGTTGAATCGGCTGTCTCGTATATGCGTTTGCGTATATCCAACCGGGTGACGATTGATGACAGCAGCCTGAAGAATGTGGAACGTGTAGTCATGCTCAACGCACCACTGCTGAGATGGGTGATTGAGAACTTGTTGAAAAATGCAGTAGATGCCATCTCCGGAGAAGGGACTATCTCCCTTCAGATACACGAAAACGAGCATGACGTCATGCTCGATATCAGCGATACCGGAAAAGGTATCGATAGTGCAGCCCAAAGACGTATCTTCGAGCCTGGATTTACTTCCAAAGAAAGAGGATGGGGGTTAGGACTTCCACTCGCCAAACGTATCGTCGAGCAGTACCATGGTGGCAAACTCATCCTTAAGAGCTCGCAACTGGGCATAGGTACTACCTTCCGTATCCTCCTCAAAAAGCCCGAAAACAGTTGACCCGCTCCCACTCATACTCGCATAGAAAGCGCCTGCGTCCAGTAGGCGCTTTTTTATTTCCGCTATCGCCGGATGGTTAGGAAAAACAGATGCCTCAAAATCATTCACAAACACAGAGTAATCTGTCTCCGTGCATTTCTGTCGCATCGTGGCAACAGCCTTCCGTATCTCTCCTTCAACCTCCGGGTGTTTAGTAATGCCGGAGTACGCTTCCTTGGTACTAACGCCCTCATCCGGTTTGATTAGCACGATACGTATTCCCCTCATGTCTATATCAATCGGCGTCAACAGTTCGCCTATACCCTCGGCATAACAAGGCCGGTTATAAATAAAGAACGGACAATCGGCTCCTAAAGGTCTGATTTCATCGGCTAATTCTGCCTTACTTAACCCTAATCCGAATAACTCATTCAGGGCTATTGCCATATGAGCCGCGTCGCTGCTCCCTCCGCCTAATCCGGCGCCGAAAGGGATATTCTTCTTAAATCGTACTGATACATTCCCGATTTGCGGATATTTGGCCCTCATGCGACGGTAACATTTTACAATCAAGTTATCCTCCGCCTTACAATCCACAGCAATACCCTCTTGATAAAACATCATTCCATCATTTAGCTCG
>DEIW01000064.1 GCA_002352705.1 Bacteroidales bacterium UBA2764
TTGAATCTCAACAGCCTGTCCTGCTCCCTGACTCTCAACTAAGATACCGGTAGCTGAGATACAGGAACCTGTCGTGACGGGTTTCAAACTCTCCTCGCTGAATTTTTCCAGATCCACAACAATCTGGATATTTTTAATGGTAGAACCGTCGTTCAGGGCAATGAATGAAATGTTCTTGTTGCCGCGACGGCTGCGGACCCAGCCGCGCACATTGATGCTCGCTCCGAAATCCGTACGTTTTAATGCGTCTATGATAACTGTTCTTTGCATATATTATATATTGTCTTTTTGTCCTGTTGTTTAAAACTGTGGTGCGATGTTTTCACCCAGTCCATTGTAGGTAGCCCCGTCTGGTGACATTTGTTGTCCGAAGGATACGGCCCCCATGGAGTTATTCATACTGGATTGAATGGATACGCCTTCTCCTCCCGGTGCTACTGGCATCATTTCATCCGCATCAATAGCCTCATCCTCGTTTTGGAATTTGGCATATTTGCCACGGAAGCGCAGCCATATGCTGTCTGTGGCGCCATTACGGTGTTTGGCAACAATGATTTGCGCCAGACCGCGTAAGTCTTTTCCTGTTTTATCGTCGTTATAGAGATGGTAGTACTCCGGGCGGTGAATGAAACAAACCATATCGGCATCTTGTTCGATAGCACCGGACTCTCGCAAGTCGCTTAACTGCGGGGTCTTGCCTTCCACTCCTTGACGCGCTTCTACACCGCGGTTCAACTGTGAGAGGGCAATGATAGGGATGTCTAACTCTTTTGCCAATGCCTTCAAACTACGCGAGATAATAGATACCTCTTGTTCTCGGCTGCCGAATGAAGAGCCCTGGGCATTCATCAACTGCAGGTAATCGATGATAATCAGTTTGATACCATGTTCGCGTACTAACTTGCGTGCCTTGGAGCGCAACTCAAAAATAGATAATGACGGAGTATCATCCAAATAGAGTGGGGCGCCCTTCATGATATTGATCTTCGTATTCAGCCGGCGTGTATCCTCTTTGCTCATCTTGCCCGTCTTGATTTTGTCGCCTTCCAATTCGCATACGTTCATAATCAAACGGTTCACTAACTGTACGTTACTCATCTCCAGCGAGAAAATAGCAACCGGTATCTTGCGGTCCACAGCTATGTTTTTTGCCATCGATAGTACAAAGGCGGTCTTACCCATCGCGGGGCGTGCGGCGATAATAACGAGGTCAGGGGTCTGCCATCCGGAGGTAATCTTGTCCAAGGCATGAAAACCGGATGGTATTCCACTGATGGAACCGTCGTTTTTGGATGCTTTCTCCATCCGTGCAAAAGCCTCCTCGATTACCGGGTCTATCTGGGTGACATCGCGTTTCTGACTGCGCTGGGAAATCTCGAAAATTCCTGCTTCCGCTTCTTGCATCAGTTCTTCGACATCCTGCGTCTCGTCAAATCCTTTCTCCTCTATTTGAGCTGCCATCGCGATCAGATCACGGGCAGTGGCTTTTTGGGCGATGACTTGTGCATGATAGCGCAGATGGGCGGTAGAAGCTACGCGTCGTGTCAAATCAGCTATATATACAGCTCCGCCTGCTTTCTCCAGCGTACCCATGCTCCGCAGCTTCTCGCCTACCGATAGGACATCAATAGGCTGGTCTTTGCTCGCCAACTCGCGAATAGCCTCATAGACCAATCGGTTCTGGTCCTTGTAGAAGACCTCCGGACGAAGCAGATCGGCGATGGTGCCGTAAGCGTCTTTCTCTATCATGATGGCGCCTAATACCGAGTCCTCCAGCTCTTGGGCTTGAGGAGGCAGTTTGCCCATTTCGTTCGCGCCGACCTTGATAATCGTGCTTTGAGACGTGCGTTTGCTATTTTTACTTCCTACTGCCATATGCAGCTAATAAATTGTGTGCAGCGATAAAACTGCTTATCTCATTGTTTAATACTTGGCGTTCAGCTACCTCTATCTGGTGTTCCATTTTCTCGTTCTTATAGAACCCGTCTAACAGTGCCTGATTGATGGTCTCGTACATCCAGTACTTGGCTTGTTCTGTCCGATGGATATCGAAATAGCCGTTTTTCTTGACGAAAGCGATGTACTCTTCGATGTTTTTCCAGACGTCCATGACGCCGCTATGATCAATGGAGGAGCAGCATATAGCTTCCGGTTTCCATCCTGATTCTGAAGGAGGGAAGAGTGCCAGGGCATTTTTGAAACTTACGCGCGCAACACGCGCACGTTCAATATTATTTCCGTCGCATTTATTGATGGCTATTCCATCCGCCATCTCCATGATTCCGCGTTTGATGCCTTGTAACTCATCTCCTGTACCCGTGACTTGCAGCAACAGGAAATAATCTACCATGGAGTGCGCTGCTGTTTCCGATTGTCCCACACCCACTGTCTCTAACAGAATGGTATCAAATCCGGCAGCTTCGCATAGCACAATGGTCTCACGCGTCTTACGGGCTACACCTCCTAATGAACCGGCTGATGGACTGGGACGGATAAAGGCATTGGATTTGACAGACAGCTCGTTCATGCGTGTCTTGTCTCCCAGTATGGAACCTTTGCTGCGTTCGCTGGAAGGGTCGATTGCCAAAACGGCTAATTTCTTTCCGGCATCGCATAACTCACTGCCGAGGGCCTCGATAAACGTCGATTTGCCTGCTCCCGGTACACCGGTAATTCCTACGCGGATGGAGTTTCCTGCGTATGGCAAACATAACTCAATCACTTTTTGGGCGATTGCTTGGTCTGCCAGCAGATTACTCTCAACCAGAGTGACTGCCTGGCTCAGAATAGTCACGTCACCGCGACGGATACCCTCGAAATATTCTTCCGGAGAGAGTACCTGCTTGCGGCGACGGAACGTAGCATAGGGATTTACGGAAGGCAGATTTTCTACACCTGCATTCACCGTCAGTCCTTTGTATTCTGCGCTATTTTCTGGATGGTCGATCATTCTACGGTAAAGTTCACGGTCACTTTCTCTCTCGAATGCTCAAAGTCATTGGTAATGACGAGTAATTGACGGCTGTATGCGCCCGGTTGCAAATCTTTGGTGTTGATCTCTACCGTCACAGCGCCTTTCTTACCCGATTTGATGGGTTTCGGAGCTTTGAGACGGAGGTTGCTATCATTGCAATATACACGGTGTACCTCCAGCGGGTTAACACCGGTGTTCTTGATCGGGAACGAAGTTTTGAGGACCTTCCCGGCTGCTACTTTGCCCAAGTTGATGCTGTTCGCCATCTCCATGATAGGCGCTTGTTGCTTTTCCTCCACGGTCAGACCGCTGAAATCTTCTACGATATCGGCTTTGATAGTCAGCTTGTGAGCCTCGTCCTGAACAGATTTGTCGTCTATCTTTACATAAGCATATACCTCAACCGGACCATATAACTTGGTATTCTCCGACTCAAGAGCAAACACGAATTTGCCGATCTCGTTGGCATTTACGGTAGGAAGGGTCACTTGATTGATGAGATACGAGTCGGCACTGCGGGTCTCCAATGCAACCTCATGCGCCTCTTTGCCTAAGTTGGCATACTCCAACTCACCGCTTTTGTGCTCGCCTTTCTTGACGGTGCCTAAATCCAACGTTTTGGTCTTCATGTTCAGTTCGCCTACGGCTACGGTGTAACGGTTTACCGGTTTGGCTTGTTTCGGAATAACCTCACCCTTGATATAGACTTTCTTGGTCGGCTCGCTGGCGTTGGAAGTGATGGTCACGGTTTTCTGGAAACGGCCCGGACGTCCGTTGGGATTATAAGTGACGGTGATGCTTCCTGTCTGTCCGGGTTCTACCGGCTCTTTGGTCCACGTCGGGGTGGTACAACCGCAACTCGCACGTACATTACTCAATACGAGCGGAGCCATTCCTTCGTTCTTGAATGAGAATACTACGGATACACGACCGTCACCTTCGTTGATTTTACCAAAGTCATGTTCGGTTTTCTCAAAAGTAATTACTGGGTCTTGGGCCATCATGGCTACTGCTGCGAGAGCCATGCAGAGAGTGCTAAAAATCTTTTTCATATCGTTTAACTTCTTTAATGTTGTCTATCTTGCGAAGTGCCTTCAGCAGGTCTTCTAATTCGGAGCGGTCATATACGTATATCTCCATCGTCCCCTTGAAAATACCGTCTTCACTGGAGATATTGATGGCGCGCAGGTTGATGTGAAAATCCGTGGTGATGGTTTGCAGCACATGGATGAACACACCGAATGTATCGATTCCTTTCAGTTCAATCGTTTCTACGAATGATTGTACGCGGTGGGTGTTCCAGGTTGCCGAATAGATACGTTTGCCGTAACTCGTCTTCAGCAGGTTTGCCTCCGGGCAATCAATCTTATGAATATGCATCAATCCTTTCTCATCCAGATAACCCAGCACTTCATCGCCCGGGATCGGATGACAGCAGTTGCTCAGTACAAATTTCTTGTTCAGTTCGTCGTCCGTCAACTCGATGGTATGCGGTCCTTTCTTCGGCTTGACGATCTCTTTTTCTCCCTCCTTTGTGGGGAGGGACGGGGTGGGGTTTGTCTTTCCCATAAACGGTATATAGGACCTCCAG
>DEIW01000088.1 GCA_002352705.1 Bacteroidales bacterium UBA2764
AGTGCGTGATAAGTGCGTGATAAGTGCGAGATAAGTGCGTCATAAGTGCGTGATTATCGAATGCATCAGCAGGTTAAGCAGAGGTCATCCATAGGTCCTGCTCCAACCGCGCCACAGGCGCCAACCCCTCAAACAACCTCAAACAGGTGCAGCTCAAACAACTTCCAACAAGCGCAGCTCAAACTACCTCAAACAAGCGCAGCTCAAACAACCTCAAACAAGCGCAGCCCAAACACCCAAGAGTATGGACTTTTTGACATAAAAGCGGACAATTTGGCACATGTGATGGACATTTTGGCAGAGTTATGCGTCTGGCATAAAGATTGCAGTTCATTGGGTGAAAACGTTTACAACGCGAGCAGCAAAGCATACAATACTCCTACAGCTCCCGCACAACGGAAATGGTTTAACTTGGGTTCTGGCAACAGACCCGCAAAATTAGGAGATTAGATTATGACACCAGCAATGTATCGTAGAAACAGTTGGTTCCCAACAGTATTTGATGAGTTTCTGAACTCGGATCTGATGAACACCGTAAGCACAACCGCTCCGTCGGTTAACGTCAAAGAAACCGAGAAAGCGTATATCGTTGAACTGGCTTCGCCGGGCGTGAAGAAAGAGTTCTGCCGCGTTCATATTGATGAGGAGCACAACCTGTGTGTAGCCATCGAGAATAAGTATGAGCACAAGGAGGAAGACAAGCACGCCCACTATCTGCGCCGTGAGTTCAGCTACTCCAACTTTGAGCAGAAATATACTCTGCCGGAGGATGTGAACGAAGAAGGCATCAACGCCAAGGTGGAAGACGGTATTCTGACTATCGAACTGCCGAAACTAAAGAAAGTAGAAGGCAAGACCACCAAGCAGATTGAGATTCAATAGGTTTCATCCTATAGAACACGAAAAAAGAGCACTTCGAGTGCTCTTTTTTTTGTTTGTGGCTCATAGTACCATCACTTCTTTTTTTGCCTCACCCAGAATCCTAAACTCCGGCATCTTGTCTCCAATTGGTAACATATTATAGGTTATGGTTTGAGTATTGTTGCAAGAGGCGACACTGAAGAAAGAGCGGTTATCAAACACACCAGCGCGAGATGTTAAAGCATCCCACGCTGGTCAAAATGGCGACAAAGTAGTGATAAATTAGAATACGAGGGCTAGACCGAGACCGTTATGTGAAGATTGCAGGCGGAACTCCAATTGGCTTGTCTCTTGCTCCAATTCCTTGTAACCACACCAAGTGTTATAGACCTTGTGCGCATTTCGCTTTTGCGCGTAGCCGGCTATGATCATCGGCATACCTATACCACCTGTAATTACTGCTCCACCGCACATGAAAGCAATACCTGATGCTAGAAGATTATTTTGTTTGTCATACATTCTGTCCCTTTCTGCGCTTCCGGCGGGGTAAACATCAGTGTTAATAGCCCCGCTTCCGCCTAATAGACCACCTCCTAAGATGACCATTCCTATTCCAGCTCCGAACAATCCCCAACCGGCATTGGCTATACGTTGCTGCTTTTTATAATAGTTATACGCCTCGGTGCAATTTTCATTGAGTAACTGAACCATTTCCGCTTCTTTCATCGGTTTGCCGTGATAATAGTAAATCTTGCCGTCTCTGGTGAGAGGACCAAGGTTCTGTTTTTTCACTTTCTGTACGCCGTATCCGCTACGATAGTAACCGACGCCGACTTGTGCCTGCGCTATACCACATAGGCATAACACAAGAATAAATAATGTAATCCGTTTCATATATTTATCTCCCTACACGTTGAAGTAACAAACCACCTTGCAGGTTGAGTTCGTTCTTTTGCTCAATAAAGGGTTTCATCAGTTCCACATCGGCTTGTGTTGCCTTGCGGTAGTTCTTATACACAGCCGGATGTCCGGAAACGGTGACAATAAGCACATCTTTCTGCGTACGGCTTGGAGCAATTTCAAAGGTCGGCGACACAATATCATCAGCTTTGAATTTCTTGAGTGTCTGGGCTAACGCATATTTCTTCCAACTCAGCACTAACGGCGATTCAATACCGCGCATCTCTGCTGCCATGATTTGGTTTATCTCACGTTTTTTGAGTTTGACGAATATCTCCACTTCGTTGGTGATCTTGGCTTCTTGTACTTCCATGTCCGCAACAACCGGTGTCACAAATCCTGCACGGGAAGGTTCCACATAGCGGGCAGTAGACTCCTGATACGTGTAGGTACCGCAAGAGCACAGAACGGTAGCCACAGCGGCTAACAATAAATAAGTTTTTTTCATACTAGTAGATTTTTATATTCCCCTCTTACGCCTTCGGGGATTGGCTTGGATGAGATATTTATTGCAGTGCGAATTCTCGGTATGACTCATATTTCCCGTTCATATATCCGGACGAGTAGCCGCCTTGATATGAAGTAAAATGCAGAGTGAGGTCGCCAGTGTCGGTGTCGGAATAGTTTTTCCCGCTTGCTGTATATGAAAAGTCAATGGACCATTTCAGTGTGGCAGTGTACCCGTCCACTTGTGTATAAGTGACAGATCCCCCATTGGCAGAGAAATTCGTGACGCTGACTCCTGCCTTGAGCGCTTCAAGTATGCGACCTTCTTTCACATCCCATGCTGAACCGTTGTATGAAAATATTACATAGTTGCTGCGCATATCAAACCACCTTCCGACAACGCCTTTTGCATCAGGTGCGTAGCCCGAATAGGAGCTACTTGTTGTGGTTCCCGCAGGTGAGTTCTTGTCCTTGCATGATGGCAATACCAATACGAGGGATGATATAATGAGCAGATAATAAAGATGTTTCATAGTTCTCATTATTTATGTTGCACTGCAACAATTCCTTCATAATGTAATTTGGCATTTGAGTTGAATACGCAATCAATGACATAGAAGCTGCCTTTTTTGCTGATTACGAACGATTCAACTGCTCTTTCAGCAGAAGAAGCTACCCCGGTACATCCCCATACCCAGTATGTGGTTTTTGAATATGAGCGCGTCGAAGAATATGTGTATGTACCTGTAGTCAGTTCTGTAATATTTGCCAGTGAGTATATGACAATCCAAAACATCTGAGTGCCATTGGTATCATATATGCGTAATACAGTTTCCGACTGAAAAGAAGGATTCGTATAATAACCATAGGAGATCTCATACAACGCACTACTTAATGTCGTGATTTTATCGCCCACCTTCAGGTAGTTACCTGTTGGTTCTGCGTTAGGGTCGTCAGTTACAAACACAATGCTATCCACTTGGGTATAATTTTGTTCATACGCTATTTTGTTGCCCTCATAGACACGTACTTTCTTTACTGTTTCTTGCGCACTTGCGCTTATTGTCATTATGGCTGCCACTGCCATTAATAAAATCTTTTTCATATTCATTATTATTTTTGTTCTACTTCCACTCCCATTATAGTGTATTTTTTATTCGAATTTAGAATATACACTTGGCCGTTCTCAATTATTTTGACCACTTTTTCTTGTGACTGCAGTGTGTTGTTGATATTTTCTATGGTTGGTTCACCATCAGCAAATTCCACCCGTGCAATCTCTGTCAAGGGAACGCTGAGTAATACTGAACCTTCTTGATTGACTACATTCACTTTGTCAGCGGACAATACTAATTTGCGCACATCATCGGTGGCAAAGGACTTTGCATTACCGTTTGCATTTACCACGCGCACAATCGGTTCTGCGCATGCCACCACCGCCAATAGCAATAGTGGCAATAAAAGGATTTTCTTTTTCATGTTGTTAAGTTTTTGTTAAAGTTATTTTATATCTCATTAAAGAGCCTTGTAGCTGTTGTTTTTTACCCATTAGGGGCGCTATAATAAAGACAGCATACTAATGCACCAAGCGTACTGCCATACCTGCATAGCTTTTGTAGTTGTCATTAATTGCTATATATGTCGTGTTATTATAAACATGAAACAAATGTTTTTGTCTTCATATAAGTAGATGTTTTTATCCCCTCTTACACCTTCGGGGTTTGGCTTGGATACAGAGATGGCAGTTTGTTTTTATTCTCTCACGAAATGGAATTCTTCGTATTCATTTGAGTCACCGAGGCGCAGAGTAAGTTCGGTTGCGGTCAACTTGATAATTTGGAATGTATATGCGCCCCCCGCATAGAGTTGTGAACCGGTCAATGACCATGTGCCGGTTTCCCATTCCGAATTAGATACTTTCTTTTGATATGTGTGGTCGGCATTCACAACAATATGGATATCTACTACTTCTATGTCATTTTCTCCGTCCACATGTTCATACACTTGTGTACAATGCCATTTGCCGAGTATGAGTTCGCTGTACGAGTCGGGATTTACCGGTTGGTCCGGATTGTTAGAACTGCTACCTTTCATTCTCAGAACAATAGTTTGCATCTCTCCATACAAGGACATTTTGACGGTCATTTGCTTTGCATCGAGATCAAACGAACCGATAAGTATGTCGTCTTTGGAAAGTTGAGCATCAAAAGACCCGCTTGTTTTGGTAATGGTAATAAAAAGGTCCGTCTGATTCGTTTTGTAACTCCCGACAGCAACGCCGTTGGCATAGCCCGATGCCTGGATATAGCACTCATCAGATGTGAAAGTGATAGAGAGGTCTGTTTGTAACACCTCACCTTCCCATTTGGTATTTGCTAACGGATTGCCGACTGATGTGTCATCGGGGATGTTCTCTTGTTTAGTGCAGCCGATAAAGACTAAACCGGCGAGGCAGAGAACTGCCGTAAAGAGTTTTTTCTTGTTCATAATGATTTAAATTTAGAGAGTTAAAATATGTAGATTATAATTCAGTATTAAACATACGAAAAAGCGTGCGCTTTCGCTGCTTTCATTGACTGCTTGAGGTCTTCGACTACCCTTATTTACTCAATTATGCACTGAAAACTCACGCCACGCGTGAGCGTACATTAACCCTCCTTGAGTAAATAAGTGATTTCTTGAAGTTGTCGAAGTTTCAAGCAATCAAGTAGGCTTATACGCTGTATGTATGTTATGTATGTCTGTCTGTTTGTTTATGCCATAGGCGGTGTGTAGTGTTGTTTTGCCTGCAAAAGTAGTGCTTTTTTCTGATATATGCAAGGAATTAAGCAAAAAAGCAACGGAAATCTGCTTTTTTTACTTAAAAGTAGGGGAAAGGTGAAAAATGAAAAGGGAAAATTGAAAGGAAGTAGGTGAAAGGGGAAAAGCGAAAGTGAGTCAGGATTGCATAAAAAACTCCCGCTACATTCACATGCAACGGGAGAAAAACTTACATGAAAAAACTTTACTCCTTTTTAGGAGACTGCAAAGGTACAACTTTTTTTTGATATATGCAAAAATATTGGATATTTATTTTGGAAAAATCCCAAATTAGTGGTAAGATTCGATAGAAGAGAAGGTTCTCCATCCGGCAAAACGCTGTGCCGCCTGTCTGTTTGCCTCTATGTCGTCGATGAAGATTACTTCCGCTGCGGGGCGGTTGGCAGTGACTGATTGGTGAACGGTTTCGAAAATCTCCCTGTCGGGCTTTGCCATATGCATCCGTTGGGAGAGGAAGAGTCCGTCGAAATGGGATTCCAGTCCATAGGTCCTGTTGATGAAATCGAAATGCAAGTCATTGCCATTGGAGAGCAGATAGACAGGATGCCCTTCCTTACGAAGCGCATCCACAAACTCCAATCGTTCGGACGGTAACTCGTCCAACATCGCCATCCATGCCTTGATGACCTGTTCCCTTGTCGTACCGGGATGACAGAAAGTGAGGACCTGCCCGACAAAATCATCGGCACTGATCTCTCCTCTCTCGAAATCCGCCATGAGCTGTTTGGAGGCTATGCTGACGGCTTTGACACCTTCTCCGTGATGATCCATTCCCAGCACCGCCTGCAGGTTCTCTTTGCCCATGAGAGCTTCGAAAGCATGCATGCAACGCTCTACGTTCAGGCGGATGAGCACGCCCCCTAAATCGAAAATAATAATCTCTTTCATCTTATGACAACATGGTGATGGCTTTCAGCAGGGCGGCGATGAAGGCATCGACATCGCTCCGGTCGTTGTACAAACCGAAGGAGACGCGGACGGTTCCCGGCACGCCGAGTTCGTCAATGAGCGGTTCGGCGCAGTGGTGCCCGGTGCGGACGGCAATGCCCTGTTGGTCCAACAGGGTACCGATATCGAAGGGATGGATTAAAGCCTCCGGCTTATTAGAGATTTGAGATTTAAAGGCATTAAAGCTGATGACGCCGGCTTTGGGCTTTCCGGCGGCATAGACATGCACGCCGTCGATGGCGGCGAGTTGTGCCTCGCAGTATTTGGTCAGTTCGCTCTCATGCGCCTCGATGGTATCCCATCCGACGGATTGGATATACTCTATCGCTTTCTGCAAGGCATAGGAGCCTACGAAATTAGGCGTACCGGCTTCGAACTTATAGGGCAGTTCGTTATAGGTAGTCCCGCTCCAGCGGACATGGTTGATCATCTCTCCTCCACCCTCATGCGGCGGCAGTTTCTCCAGCCACTCGCGCTTGCCGTATAGCACGCCGATACCCGTGGGGCCGTACATCTTATGTCCGGAGAAGGCGAGGAAGTCACAATCCAGCGCCTGTACATCCACCCGCATGTGCGACACACTCTGTGCCCCGTCAATGCATACGGGGATATTGCGTGCATGGGCGAGACGGATGATCTCCTCTATCGGCTGAATAGTACCTAACACATTGCTTACCTGCGCCACACTCACCATCTTCGTTTTAGCACTCAGCATGCCCTTAAAAGCCTCTATATCAAGCGTCAGGTCGGTCCGTAAGGGTATATGCCGGAGAATGGCTTTCTTGCGCTCACAGAGCATCTGCCAGGGCACTATATTCGAATGGTGCTCCAACCCGCTTACAATAATCTCATCGCCCTCTTGAATGTAAGGTACTTTCTCCCCTCTTGAGGAGGGGGT
>DEIW01000013.1:0-6850 GCA_002352705.1 Bacteroidales bacterium UBA2764
TAGGTTAGCTCCGTCTGTGTGCGCTGGACTAATTGAGGTTGAAAGTCCGGATACTCATCACAATACCATGTGTTCTGTGCAAACATACCGGAAGTTCCCAATAGTAAGCCAAAAACTAGTAAAAAATCTTTTTTCATTGTTAATTTCGTCTTTTAAAGAATATTTTGCTGTAGGTAGTACCATTGATAGAAACAGAGAATAAATAAACGCCGAAAGATAAAGAAGATATATCAATTACCTCCCCAGGCGAGGCTTGAAGATGTATAGTTCTAGAGCCCGTGTGATTCGTAATAGTAGATGCTCCTATTTGAACATTAGGTAAATAGGTTGCATTATCGGAGTTTAAATAATATCTCAATGTACTTCCCTCCACAGAAACCATTAAATTTATTTCCGGTTGTATAGATGACCCAATTGTAAAAGAACAGGTGTCACTATTGCCCATTGCATTAGTACCATATATTGCTACATCATAATATTGAGTTGCAGGAATACTTAATATAGTATCTATTACATCTGCAGAAATAGTAAACGTATGAACATCTGCATTGGTTAATCCTGTGTAGGCTACTGTATATGTATTGCTACCATTAGCAAATGCATGTATAGATAGATTCAAATCAGGGGAATTAAAAGACTCCGTTTTTTGTACAATTGGTTTATTGGGACGATATGGAATTTGCACATCAAACGTCTTCTCCCGCGTCATTAGTACTCCATTGTCATATTTATATGCAGTTGCTTTAACTTGTCCAATAATATGTTTTGTGTGTACGTCACGGTTCCATTGTATATTTGCAGGAATGCTAGAATATCTTATAGCAGGGATAACATCGTAACCTGTTCCAATTTGGTATGAACTATCATTACTATATAATACACAATGTACATTTTGTAGTGAAACATCAGGTTTATCAATGTTTATCACATAAATCGTATTGGGTTGAAGCGTAGTAGACGAACATGAAATTTTTCCTTGTATTACATCATCAAAAACACCAGGTTGTCCTACCGTTACTGTGCGCATCCACCCTAATCTCTTTAGCATTAATAGAGTGTATGGTGTCAAAGTACGTATTGCCACACCGCGTTGTATATCTGCAGTTAATACATCCTCTCCTCCGTACCCCAATCCTTCTCTATATTGATATGGATCAATGCTATTTAATGTCAAACTGTGAATCTGTTCTCCAGGAAAATACTGCCATTCATTATATAGCTGAACAAGAATAGTATCATCGAAATAACTATTTCCTATAGCGTAGATATTTTTGCCCGCTAGAAATGTATATATACTATTTTGCCCATCCAAAACACTGACAAGAGGAATGGAGTCTTCATTATATATTTGAGTATCAAAAGCACTCACATAAGTTTTTGTTCCATCATTTATCCCTACTTCTAATGTACTTGCATTAAATGTACTTTGTATACCACATCCCATGGCCAACGCCCTCAGTATAATTGTAGTTGCATCGAATTTGCCTTCCGGAACGGCACCATTTCCACAATAATAATAGTCAGGCGTATCCCTAAACTTGATTCGCATTCCAAGTCCATAATTTTGCCCTCTGCTTTGATTTGATAAAGCCATTGGAATCAAGACTGGGTATCGGAAATTAGCAAAATGACTTATTCCATGATAGCGAGTATTATCCTCAATAGTATCAGAATAAATAATCTCTACTTCGCATACTGCATCCGGATCTGCGATGGATGCCACACATACTTCTACTTGAAGATCAACCAAATCAATATTTTTTTCTTGTAAAGCATGGCTAAAAATTTTGTTGGCTTCGTCAAGTGCATTGGATAATTCTGGTATAGAAGTAGCGTGATTGATAAAGGTAACCATACGAAGGGTTGATGTGGGATTTTCATTGTACTGTGATTCGGAAAGTACGTTTGAGCTAGGATAAAGATATGATGTGAATGTTGTCTTGAATGCCAATATTGGCATTATAAAAAGACTTGTTAATGTGCAAATAATTATTAATCGTTTCATAATCGTGTTATATTTTTAATTATTGAACAATAAATTGACCGACTAAAGCACCGAATGCGGTTTCTATGCGCAATGCGTACGTGCCTGAGTTAGAAATTTGCTCCTGAAGAGTGTTCGTAAACTGCTGATTCAAGACGATACCACCGGTAGAAGCATTTGCTACAATCGCCTGTGCAAAAGGAATAGCCTCGTCCTCTTTGGTGATGGAGAGAGCGTTGCCGTCAATTGTGGCACGGAAACTTGTTGGACGAGTGGGAGTATCCCCCTCTTTGCCGGAATTATCCAAAGGACCATCTCCCGGAATGGTACCCATCTGAATAACTTCCATCAATTGGATTTCGATTTCTTCAGCGTGTAAGACGAATGGCATAACAAGAAATAATGCCATTGCAAGAATGTGAATTTTTCTCATAGTGAAACATGTTTTTTAATTATAAAAATCTGGCACTATAAAAAGTGTCATCAAACCAGTTTGATTTGACGGCACAAAGGTAGTAAATTAAAAATTAATAGACAAATTTTTCAATAGACAATTATAATCGTCTTATCTATTGATATACAGATAGATATGTCTTTTATTGAATAGACATTTTTATTTTGAGATTTCTATTTAAGACATACATTTTCAATAAGATACGTGCGCATTTCCCCCGATGTTGTCCCAAGCTTTTTTGCAACACGTCTTTTCAATGTTCCGATACTAGTCGGAGACTTATATAGTAACACAGCCATTTGCTCACTACCGCAATTCAATAATGTAAGTATGCAAATGCGAACCTCAGTCTCTTTTAATGAGCGTTTGTCGCGTAACTTCGTGGCTAACAGATAAAATTGTTTGTCAACGATGTTACACATTTTTTTGTAATTTTTCCATGCTAATATCTTTTTTATATTCTCATCTGTTTGAAGCATGGTACATCTGCTATTGATCTCATTTTCAATGCGATTGAGATCAGTCGAATATCGTTCTGTTAACTCAAGGTGTTTTTCTTGTATCGCTGATGTTGCTTGTTCTAATATGTCAATTTTTTGTGTGAGTAATTCCTGCCTCTTGTGTTTGCGATACATGTAGATGTAAATGCAAACTCCAATTACAAATAATGTCAATATAATAGCGTATAGCCATCGCAAATCAGGTTTGCGGGTTAGATCCTGTTCTAATAACTGAACCGCCATCGCCCATTGGTTATGCAATGGGATCAAAACATCTGTTTCAATATCAGAACGCTGTGCTGAAAGCGCAATAATTTCTTCATTGTCTAATGTGCTATCATAGTTTAATAAGATGTAGAGCATATTATATTTATTTTGTTCCGAAGCATCAGGCAACGTAAGCACTTTTTGGGCATAGTATAAAGCAGAGTCTATTTGTCCTGAATATTCAAATGCGCGAGCCTGTAGAACATATCCGGTAGGTTGATGATACCCTAAACTATGAAGATGATTTATGGCCCAAAGGACTGAATCATATTTATTGATGTTCAGATACAATTTTGCTTTCGTTTCCCACGCCTTTGCCACTAAATAATCTTCGATTGGATGTGTCTCAATCTCTTGTAATAATTCTAATGCTTCATCATTTCTGCTTAATTCTGCCAACTCAAAAGCCATGTTATTTAATCCGTAATAATATAGCAAACTATCGCCATTGAGCAAAAACATATTGGCAGAACGTTCAAACATATCATAGGACAAAGAATAATCACCCGTTAAATGGGCGATATCTCCCATATTGCTATACACGCGGCCGAGGATGTGGTAGTCGCGGGTGTGGGAACGGGTGGCGTTGATGAAGACCTGCATAGCCTCTACGGGATTGTCTTTCGCGCGGAGCAGTTTGCCGTAGTGGTAACAGGAATGAGAGAAAGTACCAAGTGACGAAGTACGAAGTACGAAGGTATTTAATGTCTCATAGGCTTGCGCGAGGGTGGCGGAGTCGCCGGCATCTATGCCGTACATCTGCCCAGCCTGCCATAGGCTGTCTGCTTGTGCAACAACGCCCTTTGCCTCACGGATAGCACGAGGCGAACAGGCTAAGCATAATCCCGCGATGCTGCAAACGAATATGAGGTTCTTTACATTCACAACTGCAAAATTACTACTTTTTTTTGATATATGCAAGTGTAGGAGGCTGAATTCCCCATAAAAAGCTACTAAATCCTTGCATTATTCAGAAATTTTCTGCCACAGAATAATATAATTCATTATACTCATGCTCTTTGTTTTTAAGAATTCTTTACAAAAATTTGCATATATCAAGAATTTTTTGTACCTTTGCAGTCAGAAAGGGGACAATGCCAATCCGACCGTCATGGAGGGTACAAGAGGTGCCATTTCTTCCGCTGTTCTTGCGGTAATGCCTGTTGAATAGTCCCCGAATAATTCCCGAATAACACCCGAATCACCCGTGAATCACCCGCGAATCACCCGCGAATCACCCGCGTTTGGATGCAGAAAAGATGCAGCAAACATGCTGAAAACATGCTGATTGGAAGCAGAAAGGATGCTGAAGAGATGCCGCATTAATGCAGCATGCATAAAGAAAGCATGTCGCAATAGTACCGGTGCATTCCGTTTAACATAAACCTATAAAACCCCTCTGTCGTTTGTAAGCCCTATGGGCTCTTGTGTCTTTGCTTGCTTAATCATCGTTGTGAACGAGTTCCCACGACGCTCAATCAATCAAATCCACACTCCTTCGGAGTACAAACGCCCGAGGCAATAAACATAAAAAACTATGCAGCGCGTAGCTTTAGTTCGTCCAAAATTGCCAAAAATTAAAGAAAAATTATATTGTTCACAGATTACACAGATTAAACAAATTAATTTTTGGAACATTGTTGATAATTTTTGACTAAAAGAAACAGAGTTAATTGGTCCAAAATTACCCCAAATTAAAGAAAAATTATATTGTTCCCGTAATGTATTATTTATCAATATGATATAGATATAGTCAACCAAGTTAACGCACCACCAGTAAAATCGAAAAGATGTCGAAAAGATGTCGAAAGGGAGCGGATTAGTCCGAAAAAAAACACAAATATTTGCATATTTGCAAAAAAAGCAGTACCTTTGCAGGCGCAAAGGTTATGATAACCGGCTCGCTGGTACCGGCAGCGTAAAAAAGCGGTGACATAAAAGACGTTTATTGACGTTGTTTGCGACCCTACAGAATCTTCGCAACATTTCGTACTTAATCCAGGCAGCAACAATGAATGTCCCGTGGGTATGTATTATCCGTTCGCGCCCTCACAGGGCGGGAGGGTTGTATATATCGGGCGTGGACTTCGGTTGTTTTTCTACTAAGTACAGGGATCGCGAAGCCCTTGTAGAGCGTGAAGAGCAGACGGACTTCACGCTTTTGTTGTATATATGCGCACGAACGATATTAAGATTATATAATAAAATTATGAAACACAAAATCTTTACTTTTTTGCTTGCGGTAATGGCAAGTGTAGGTATGTCATTCGCCGAGACCTATTCCGGGTCATGTGGCGAGAACTTAACATGGTCTCTGAACACCGAGGATAGTGTATTGACTATCAGCGGAACGGGGGCAATGGCTGATTATGAATCATATACTGCCACACTATGGTATTCGAATCGTGAATCCATCAAATCCATTGTAATTAAAGAAGGAGTAACAAGCATAGGAAAACATGCTTTCTGTAGTCTCAACAACTTAACATCTGTCACTATCTCTAATAGTGTTACGGTAATAGGGAATTATGCTTTTGGAAGTAATGTGATTAACGGGTGTAGTGGTTTGACTGCAGTGCATATATCCGACCTTGCTGCGTGGTGTAATATAAATTTCAGTGCATCTACTTCTAATCCATTGTACTATGCAAAGAATCTTTATCTGAATGGCACATTGGTTGAGGAGTTGGTTATACCTGATGGAATAACAAAGATAAATGACTATGCTTTCTATAATTGTAGTAGCTTAACTTCTGTTACTATTCCTAATAGTGTCACCAGTATTGGAAAGAATGCTTTCATCAATTGCAAAAGTATGGTCTCTGTGACGATTCCCAACGGCGTCACAAGTATAGGAAGTTCTGCTTTTGTCGGATGCAGTAGTTTGAATGCTGTGAATATATCCGACCTTGCTGCTTGGTGCAATATAAGTTTTAGTGCCGCTTCTTCTAACCCATTAAACAATGCCAAAAATCTTTATTTGAATGGCATCCTGGTGGAGAAAATAGTCATACCTAATGGAGTTACAAAGATTAATGATTATACCTTTTATAATTGCAGTAGTTTAACTTCTGTTACTATTCGTAATGGCGTCACAAGTATAGGAAATTCTGCTTTTTATGGATGCAGTAGTATGACTGCCGTTACGATTCCAAGTAGTGTTACCACGATAGGAAGTTCTGCTTTTGGTGGATGTAGTAGTTTGACCGCTGTAAATATATATGACCTTGCTGCCTGGTGCAATATAAGTTTCAAAGCCTCTTCCTCTAACCCATTGTACTATGCCAAGAATCTATATCTGAATGGCACATTGGTTAAGGACTTAGTTATACCTAATGGCGTTACGAAGATAAATGACTATGCCTTCTCTAATTGTAGTAGTTTGACTTCTGCTACTATTCCTAATAGCGTCACAAGCATAGGAACATATTCTTTCTATGGTTGTAGTAGTATGACATCTATTACTATTCCTAATGGCGTCACAAGTATAGGAAATTCTGCTTTCTATAAATGTAGTGGCTTGACTTCTGTTACGATTCCAAGTAGTATTACCACAATAGAAAGCAATGCTTTTAATGGCTGTAGTAGTTTGACGGCAGTGAATATATCCGACCTTGCTGCTTGGTGTAATATAAATTTCAGTGC
>DEIW01000013.1:6920-20429 GCA_002352705.1 Bacteroidales bacterium UBA2764
TGGTTGAGGAGTTGGTTATACCTAATGGCGTATCAAAGATTAATAATTGTACTTTTTATAATTGCAGTAGTTTGACTTCTGTAGCTATTCCTAACAGTGTTACAACAATAGGGAGTTATGCTTTTAGCGGTTGTAGTGGTTTGACTTCTGTTACTATTCCTAATAGTGTCGATAGTATAGGGACGAATGCTTTTAGGGAATGTACCGGAATAACTTCTTTGACAATCTCTAATAGTGTTACAACAATAGAAAGTGCTGCCTTTTGGGGTTGTACCGGTTTGACCTCTATTACCAATCTCGCCACTACACCGCAGGCAGTAAATACTTATGTCTTTGGTAATCTGGCAAGTAATACGGCGGTAGATTATTCGGTTTGTACCCTCTATGTTCCGGCGGAGAGTGTGGAGGCATACAAAGCCGCGGATGTATGGAAAGAGTTTACGAATATCCTGCCAATAGGAGAATCTTCTGATTCTTGTGTCATTGCTTCCGGCACATGCGGCGCAGAGGGCGACAACCTGACTTGGACGCTCAGTTGCGACAGCGTGCTGACCATCAGTGGAACAGGAGCAATGACATATCCTTCTACACAACTACCTTGGCATTCAAAAAAAGAATACATTAAATCTGTCGTAATTGAAAATGGAGTCACAAGCATTGCATTTTGTGCCTTTTATGCAGATTACAGTGCTTTGACCTCAGTAACGATTCCTAATAGCGTCACCAATATTGGAGCATTGGCTTTTGCAGCGTGCACATCTTTGAACTCCATTGAAATTCCCAATAGTGTCACCGACATTGGACAGTTGGCTTTCTATGATTGCAGCAGTTTGAAATCTGTAATAATTCCCAATAGCGTCACTAACATTGGATATGGACCTTTCGTAGGGTGTACCGGATTGACTTCTCTCACTGTGGAAACTGATAATACGAATTATTGTTCGTTAGATGGAGTAATGTTTAGTAAAGATAAGACAGTCTTAATTCAATGTCCTGGTGGCAAACAAGGAGCATATATGATTCCGAATGGTGTCGCAAACATTGCACTTGCAGCTTTCGAAAAATGCAGCAGTTTAACCTCTATAGAGATACCTAATACCGTCACAAATATTGGGAATGAGGCTTTTGCCAGCTGCACAAGTTTGACCTCGGTAGTAATTCCAAATAGTGTAGTCAGCATTGGAGAAGATGTGTTCAAATATTGTAGTTATTTGACTTCAATTGATGTTGCTTCCGATAATCCGAATTATAGTTCTATCGATGGTGTGCTTTTTAATAAAGAGAAAACAACATTGTTGAGATGTCCGAATGGAAACACACGTACTGAATATACTATCCCGGATGGTGTTACTACCATCGGACAAAGATCGTTTGAGTCCTGCTGGCAATTAAATTCCATAATAATTCCCGATGGTGTTACAACGATTGAAGCTAATGCTTTTGAAGGTTGCGTAAATTTGACATCCGTATCAATAGCAAATAGTGTATCTACTATCGAAAATGAGGCATTTTTAGGCTGCCAAAAGTTGACATCGGTAACCAATTATGCTGCTAATCCACAAACTATAGCAGCAACTGCTTTTAGTTTTGCAAACCAATCCTCTTGCACGCTGTATGTTCCGGCAGAGAGTGTGGAGGCATACAAGGCTGCGGATGGATGGAAAGAGTTTACGAATATCCTGCCGATAGGAGGATACCCGGAAGTGAATGATACTCTCACTATCGCAGAGGCAATTCAAATAGGTATGGCACTTGACTCAATGGAGACTTCTGTAGAAATCTATACTATAGAAGGATATGTTATTAATGCCGGAACATTTTATAAGGGCTCCAAGGATCAAAGTTGGTATATGGCGGACGATGCAGAAGCCACTTCTTCTGATTTCCAAGCATATAGATGTTATCCGATAGATGGCACAGACACTGTTGAAGTGCATAATGGCGCCAAAGTACGGATGACAGGCAAACTGCAAAAATACTACAATCGCTCGACAGGAAAATATATTGTAGAAATGACATACACCCCGGCAATTATTCTTTCTACGCCTGTTCAAGCACCATTAGACACTATTACAGTAGCTGAAGCGCTTGCAATCGGTGCCACTTTAGCTGATAATGCTGCTACAGCAAAACAATATGTTATCCGGGGTTATGTGTCATCTGTTAGTCCGTATGTGGAACAGTACGGCTATCAGAATTTCTATATTGCAGATGAACCCAACAGCACAGCCAATTCCAATGCTGCCGGAGGTTTTTATGTGTACCGCGGCATACCCAGCACAGGAACAGCTGTTACAGTAGGGAATTTAGTGGAGTTAACATGTGCGGTACGGAAATATGTATCACTCGGTGGTACAAATACAAATATAGAAAACTCCGAATATCCTATCCCTGTTACGGTTCTTCAGGTAGATACGATGCCCTGCGTCCTTGCTTCCGGTACCTGCGGCGCGGAGGGGGACAACCTCACATGGACACTCACATGCGACAGCGTGCTGACCATCAGCGGAACAGGCAAAATGGCGGATTATAGTAGTTCCCTTGATCAATCATGGTATGCGTATAGCGAAGCTATTAAATCTGTAATTATTGGCAATGGTGTTACAAGTATTGGAAGGTTGGCTTTCTATAGTTTCATTAGTTTGACTTCTATTGAAATCCCTAATAGCGTTACCAGTATAGGAGAGTATGCTTTTGGATATTGCAGTATGGGGTCTTCTGGCAGTATGTACTCTGTGACGATTCCCAATAGCGTTACAAGTATAGGAAATTATGCATTCTTTGGTTGCCACAGTTTGACCTCTGTAACGATTCCAAATAGTGTTACAAGTATTGGAAATTTTGCTTTTGCTTTTTGCAGTGGATTGACCGCTATTAATGTGGATACGGATAACCCCAAATATACTTCGATAGATGGTGTGTTATTCAATAATAATAAAAAACTCCTGAAGCAATATCCCGGCGGCAGACAAGGGACATATACTATTCCCAGTAGTGTCACTAATATAGGAACGGCTGCTTTCGCTTATAGCAAAGGTTTGACTTCTATTGAAATTCCTAATAGCGTCACCAGTATAGGAGAGTATGCATTCTGGGAGGCCAGAGGCTTGACCTCGGTAACGATTCCTAATAGCGTCATAAATATTGGAGAATATGCTTTCGCTAACTTCAGAAGTTTGACCTCTGTTACCAATTATGCCACAGCACCGCAAGCAATAGATACAACTACATTTAATAACGTTGATAAGTCCGCTTGCACCCTCTATGTTCCGGCAGAGAGTTTGGAAGCATACAAAACTGCAAATGGATGGAAAGAGTTTACGAATATCCTGCCGATAGGAGGTACTACGCCGCCGCAGGAAAGTGATCGCGAAGGACAATCGACCGAAGGAAAAGATTTCTGGGTGACGTTCATGCAGGCAGACCAAGATCCGAATAATGATCTCGTATTATCGCTGTCTATCTCGTCAAGAGAAAACTGCCAGGTACAGATTAGCAATCCTTACACGGGGTATATGGAGACCGTAAATGTCACGGCTAACCAAATGCAACTTGTCGAATTGTATAGCGGTAATGTGTTGTTAGCCAATGCCCGCACAACAATGGCTAATTCTGGGAAAGTATGTTATGCCGGCTATTCGGAGCAAGTAGATACTTGTGCATTGCGTGTTACTGCAACGAGTGACATCTCGCTCTTTGCCACCAACTACAAACGCGCTACTTTTGATGCAACAAACGTGCTGCCGACCGCTCTTCTGGGTGATGAATACTTCATCCAGACCTATTCGCCTTCAGACCACGGAGGAAATGTTTCACAAGGCAGCCATTTCGCTATCGTTGCTACGGAAGATAACACCATTGTGGATTATTGTCCGACGGTAATGACGGAGCGGCTAAACGATGTATTTACGAAGGCAAACAGTGGCTATTACCTTACCCCGGAAGACTCTGCTCTATTGTATTATAAAGCGGGCGATATTTTATCGTCACCTGTTTTGATGGCAGGTCAAGTATTCTATGTCTGGACAGGTAAAAAAGACGGCGACGCGGGCGACCTCTCCGGCACGCATGTCAAGGCGCGTGACGGCAAGAGGATTGCTGTTTTCCAAGGCAACCCGCATACGAATGTGCCGTATATGATAAAACAGCGTGACCAACTCTATTCGCAAGCAATGCCAGTGCGCTATTGGGGAAATACCTTCGCTCTGACGGCTTCCGCTACCCGCCCGAGCGATATTATCCGCGTTATGGCAGTCCACGATGGTACGGAAGTTTATATCAATGGAGAACCGGTTCACACCTTCGATTTTACGGTAGATACCAAGCACTTCTGGGAATTTGAGATCGGTCCTTCCGGCACATATGCACAGGAAGGAAGTTGTATGCTTGCTACTTCTCACCCTGTAGGGGTACACTTGTTCCTGACTTCACAACAGTATAAGGGAGACAAGAATAGTAACGGAGACCCTGCGATGATGTGGGTGAGCCCGATAGAGCATCAGATGGAACAAGTGAACATTGCTACTTATTCCGGCATCAATGCAGCTACTACTTCTTATGTCAATGTGGTTACGGACAAGCCGGAGGTAATGACTTTGGACGGTGCGTCTATTACATCGAACTTCAGCCCTGTCTCCGGTTCAAATACCTATTATTATGCGCAAATAACATTAGGTACCACTGCCGCTTCGCATACATTGAAGAGCAATGGCGGCAAGTTCAATGCACATGTGTACGGGTTCTCCAGCAATGAGTCCTACGCTTACTCTGCCGGAAGTTTCATAGAGGACCATACTATATCTGTGATTATTAATGGAAATGAGTTCACGTCGGAAGGTGGTATGATGGAATGGTGTGTACGAGATACATTCTTATTAGACATCATTACCACTAACTGCCAAGTCTCCCAAGTGGATTATGGAGACGGTACAGTAGAGACCTTCCATTTCACCGATGGCGTTAGCGTAGATTCGCTTTATACAAAGCATGCTTATTCCAAGCCGGGTCTTTATCAAGCTACCGTATCTGTGACATATACTCTTAATACGACAGATACTTTCCTAACTGTATACCCGCTCCGCATCTACGCCGGTCTGATTGATTTAGAGTACGAACCGTTAGGTGACATCTATGTCGGTGACAGTATATTCTATATTTACTATCATACGCCTCTTCAGGATATGAAGATTGATGAGGACTTTGTGATGAACAGATTCTTCAATTCCGCAGCACTGGAAGACGGCTTCGGGAAGATGTCAACCCGTCTCAACAAATCGTTCTTCGGCATACGGATTCCGGAGACAGCGCGGGCAGGAGTGGAGTATGCTTTCGGAGTGAATGTAGAAACGCCGTGCGAGACCTTTACGGTTGAGATTCCATTTGTCCTGAAAAATCGCAGAACAGGTACTTGCGGAGACAATAATGCCCTGACGTGGACCTATGACCCGGAGACAAAGACATTAACCATCTCCGGCAACGGAACGCTGAACAGCAATTACACGTTTGGTCCGGAAGCTCCGACCGAGATGGAGCAACTGATTATCGCAGAAGGAGTGACCTCTATCGGAGACAGTGCCTTCCGGAACATGAGTACCCTCCAAACGATGCAGTTACCGGCTTCCCTGAAGACCATCGGTGCGAAAGCCTTCGAGAATTGTATCAATCTGACGTCGATATACAACTACCGCGAGCGTCCGTGTCTGGTGGATGCCACCGCTTTTGACGGCGTGAATAAATTTGACTGCACACTGTATGTGTTGGAAGGATCGGTTGAGATGTATAAGTCTGCCGCATCCGATTGGAAAGACTTCTATTTCATCCTCCCGATCAGTACTACTACAGTGACGGAACCTGTGTCGGATGTAACTGTCGAGCCGCATGATAATTCTGCTACGGTGACTTGGCCGGCACAAGACAATGCGGTTACCTACACGATAGAGATTTCCAAGGATGGTGTGGTGTTCTGCCGTCTGACCTTTAATGCATACGGTCAGTTAACGGGAATTGCCTTTGCCCCGGGCCGTGGCGGTGCGCATAACGCTCCGGCTGCTGTCATGACTGCCAATGGTTTGCAGTTTACTGTCACAGGTCTGAACAGCAATACTCAGTATGGTTATAATATAACAACCAGGGATTCAAACGATGCGGCAATCGCAACCTATTCCGGCAAGTTCACTACTACCGGCGGCGGAGGTGTAACCACAGGTGTTGACAATGTACAAGGGAAAGATGTCCAATGTACAAAGGTTATTCGTAACGGTCAGATCTATATCCTCCGTGGCGAGAAGGTATATACCGTGACAGGCGAGGAAGTCAGATAAGAGTCCCGGAGACTGACTTACCGACTACTTTGTTTCCCCAAGCGGGCACTCGCGAGAGTTGCCCGCTGGCTTTTGATATGCAAGAGCTTGAGAAAAAATCTTAAAAATAAAGAAAGAACTCTCTTTTGTCCCCTTTTACCCCGAAAAAGATACAAATATTTGCATATTTGCAAAAAAAGCAGTACCTTTGCACCCGATTTGGAATAAACGAATAACAGACAGACAAATATATGGCAAATTATCAGAAATTGACTCCTCGCAGTGAGGATTATTCAAAATGGTACAATGAACTGGTGGTGAAAGCAGACCTCGCAGAGCAGTCTGCCGTACGCGGATGTATGGTTATCAAGCCCTACGGTTACGCTATTTGGGAGGCCATCCAGGCGGAACTCGACCGCCGGTTCAAAGAGAAAGGTGTCAAAAACGCTTATTTCCCTCTTCTGATTCCGAAATCTTTCCTGAGCCGTGAGGCGGAGCACGTGGAGGGTTTCGCTAAGGAGTGCGCAGTGGTCACCCACCACCGCCTGATGAACGACCCTAACGGAAAAGGCGTAGTAGTGGACCCGGATGCAAAACTGGAGGAGGAACTTATCATCCGTCCGACCTCCGAGACCATCATCTGGAGCACCTATAAGAACTGGATTTCCTCTTATCGCGACCTGCCTATCCTCTGCAACCAATGGTGTAACGTGATGCGTTGGGAGATGCGTACGCGTCTTTTCCTCCGTACGGCGGAGTTCCTCTGGCAAGAGGGCCATACGGCACACGCCACCAAAGAGGAAGCTGAGGACTACGCCCGCCAGATGCTGGACGTCTATGCCGACTTCGCGGAGAACGTCATGGCTATTCCGGTTATCAAGGGAGTGAAATCGCCTAACGAGCGTTTCGCAGGGGCTCTCAATACCTATTGCATCGAGGCGATGATGCAGGACGGCAAGGCTCTGCAAGCCGGTACTTCCCACTTCTTGGGACAGAACTTCGCCAAGTCCTTTGACGTGCAGTTCCTCAGCAAGGAGAACAAATACGAATATGTGTGGGCTACCTCATGGGGCGTATCCACACGTCTGATGGGTGCCCTGATCATGACCCATAGCGATGACAACGGACTGGTGCTGCCGCCACACCTTGCACCGATACAGGTAGTCATCGTACCTATCTTCAAGAAACAGGAGGACCTCGACAAGCTGCTTGTCAAACTCAACCCTATTGCAGACCAGCTCAAGGCTCTCGGAATACGTGTCAAACTGGATGCCGACGAGAAATATACGCCGGGTTACAAGTTTGCCGACTACGAGCTGAAAGGTGTGCCGGTACGTCTCGCCATGGGTGGCCGTGACCTCGAGAACAACACTATTGAGATAGCGCGCCGTGACACGCAGACCAAAGAGACCATTTCCATCGACGGCATCGTGGAGAAGATTCAGACGCTTCTGGAGGAGATACAGAAGAACCTGCTCCAAAAAGCCCTCGACTTCCGCATCGCCAACACCCGCGAGGTGAACAGCTACGAGGAATTCAAAGAGGAACTCAAGAAAGGCGGTTTCCTCCTCGCGCACTGGGACGGCACGCCGGAGACGGAGCAGCGTATCAAAGACGAGACCAAGGCTACCATCCGTTGTATTCCTTTGGCTGACCTGCCCGGTCACAAGAACGAACCCGGCAAATGTATCCTTACCGGAAAACCCTCTGCCGGACGCGTTGTCTTTGCCCTCAATTATTAATTGGCATAATCTTTGCCCGTAGCCTATTGGTATGAATCGACTACTGCGCAACATATGGATTCCCCTGCTCCTCTTTTCCCTCTCTCTCGAGGGAAGAGCCGGAGAGGGGATTTCCCGTACTTATGCGGACTCCTGTATGATCCGCGTGCAGGACGGGGACACGCTCTATCTCGCGTGGCTGCATGAGGTGTGGGTCTATCCGCCGATGAAATTCAAGAACAAGAAGCAGGAGAAATTCTATTGGAGGACAGTTCGCGACGTGAAGAAATGCCTGCCGTACGCCAAGATGATAACCGCAGACATGGCCTACGCGGATGAAGAGCTCGCCAAACTGCCGGACGACAAAGCAAGGCGCAAATGGTGGCGTAAGTTCGAGCGCCAGTTGTTCAAGAAATACGAGCGGGACTTCCGTGACATGTACGCTTCGCAGGGACGGATGCTGATGAAACTGATGGATAGGGAAACGGAGCGTACCAGTTATGACCTCATCAAACAATACAAAGGAAAAACCGCCGCTAATTTCTGGCAGTTCGTCGCCAAACTGTTCAGAAACGACCTCAAAGAGGAGTACGACGCGTCTGATAAAGACCGCATTGTGGAGCGGGTTATCAACCTCGTAGAGGCAGGGCAATTGTAAAAAATCGTTTAAATTCTTGCATATATCAAAAAAAAGCAGTACCTTTGCACCCGATTTCGGAAATAACCGGAACAGTAAATCGTAAACAGACAAATATATTTTATGTTAAGAGAAATCCTTGCTATCACCGGTAAACCGGGCTTGTATAAATTGGTTAGTCGCGGTAATAACATGCTTATCGTGGAGTCTCTCGTGGACGGAAAGCGCATGCCTACTTACGCCCGCGACAAGATTGTAGCGCTCAGTGATGTGTCGATGTTCACCGACGCCGATGATATAGCGCTGAGCGAAGTGCTCACCAATGCCGGAAAGAAAGAAGGACTCAAACCGGTGGCGATGGATCCGAAGAAAGCGGGCAACGCGGAGCTGCAGGCATGGTTTGACGAAGTGCTGCCGAACTGGGACCGCGACCGTGTATATCCGTCAGACATACGGAAACTCATACAATGGTATAACATCCTTGTGAATGCCGGAATCACTGATTTCTCGGTAAAGGAGGAGACCGAAGAGGAGAAATAAAATCCTCCGGACCGGAGACCGGTCTTGTTTAGAATACTTGCTTTTAAAAAGCATCATCGATAGCATAGAATCTGTAGCGCCACGGAGTGCCCAGGAAGAATGGGATAACTCGGGAATGCAGGTAGGTGACACGGGACGGGAAATAGATACTGTCCTCTTGACCACAGACGTAACGCCGGATGTGGTCAATGAAGCCGTTATGCGCGGATGCCAATTAGTAATATCCCACCATCCGCTGCTTTTCCACGGACTCAAGCAGATATGCGGGCAGACCCCGCAGGCACGTGTCGTAGAGACGGCTATCAAGAACAATATAGCTATCTATTCGGCGCATACCAGTCTGGACTCCGTCATAGGAGGTATCAATACCCGCCTGGCGGATCTATTGGGAGTGGTCAACTATCGTATTCTGGCGCCTTCAGGGAACCTTGGTACTGGTCTTGGTGTCATCGGAGAGTTACAGCACCCGATGGCTTATTCTGATTTCCTCACGCATGTACGCGATACTTTACAATGTACGTACGTGCGCTACACGCGTGCCCCGCGCGAAACAGTCCGGACTGTTGCACTCTGCGGGGGGTCGGGGGCGGAGTTTATCAAGGAAGCCGTCTCGCAAGGAGCGGATGTCTATCTTACCGCGGATTGCAAATATCATGAGTTCCAGGAGGCAGATGGCAGGATTGGAGTGGTGGATATTGACCATTGGTACTCCGAGAGACATGCACGCGAGATTTTCAGGGATATACTTGCCCCGCTCGGAATAAAGTGTCTCATCAGCGAAACGGACCAAACGCCTGTGAACGTATTATCTTAATAGCAAAATGATTTAAAACTGAATAACTTATGGCAAAGAAAGAATTAACCGTAGAGGAAAAGCTGCGTGCCCTCTATGAATTGCAGCAAGTGGATTCCAAAATCGACAGCCTGCGTACCCTAGCGGGTGAGTTACCCCAGGAAGTAAAAGACATGGCGGACGAAGTGGAAGGTCTCAAGACACGTCTGACCAATATCGAGAACGATATCAAGGAGTGCGAGACCCAGATTTCCGACCACCGTGTACGTACGGAGAACGCCAACGCATCTATCTCGCGCTACAAAGAGCAGCAGAACTCGGTGCGTAACAACCGTGAGTTCGACAACCTCAACAAGGAAATCGAGTATCAGGAACTGGAGATCGAGGCATCACAGCGTAAGATCAAACATTTCACGGCAGAACTGGAGACACGTATCCAGGACAAGGCGAACACTACCAAGACCATTGAGGAGCGTACCGTGGACCTGAACCAGAAGCGCTCTGAACTGGACCAGATTCTCGCGGAGACCAAATCCGAGACAGAGGCTCTCATGCTGAAAGCTGCGGATTTATCGAAGAAAATCGACGAGCGTCTCCTTACTGCTTTCAACCGCATCCGCAAGAATGCGCGTAACGGACTGGCAGTCGTTAAGGTGGAGCGTGACTCCTGTGGTGGCTGCCACGCAAAGATACCTGCACAGCGTCAGTTGGATATCCGTACCCGCAAGAAAATCATCGTTTGCGAGTTCTGCGGACGTATTCTGGTTGATCCGGATATGTAATTATCTCTTGGTGAGGCGGTACAGCCAAACCAGTAGACCGCCTACCGCTATCAGGCTGAGAACGCCTAACCACCATGTTGAGCCGGCACCTATCGTGTCGGCCCAATTTGTCTCGGAAGCCTCTTTCCCGAAGAGATAATAGGCGAGGACAGCCATTCCGTTATTGACAAAATGCATCGTAACCGGAACCCACAGACTGCCCGTCCAGACAAAGATATAGCCGAACATGGCGCCCATCAGCATACGCGGAACGAAACCGTAGAACTGCATGTGGATTGCCGAGAAGATGAAAGCCGTGACCCAGATAGCGATGTGCGCCTTGGTACTTGGTACTTGGCCTCTTTGTCCCTTGTATAAGATTTGTTGGAGTGTGCCGCGGAAAGAGAGCTCTTCGGCTAAGGCAGGCAAGAGTGCCATCAGACCGAGGTTAATCATCAGTCCTCCTATGTTCTCCGCCTGTAAGAACCGCTCGGTCAACACTGCTGCGGCTTCCTCTTGCTGCTTCAGGATTTGTTCGATGAAATCGAGACTTTCGGGCAATTGTACCTTGCGGTTCAGGTCTGCCAAAAGATTGATACCCGGGATAGCGCAAATCATGATAGCAATGGCTAACAGGAAGATATACCACGCGGCTCCTTGGTCCATTTTCAACCATCCCAATGCGTCTTTTTTTGCCCAAAACCATGCGCAAACCAAAGGAGGAAGCAGGAAGGTGCCTACCGTCTGGAGAAACTGTAACCATTTGAGACTTTCGGTACTCTGACTGCCACCGAAAGCAATCAGCCATATTCCCATCGCCAGGACTGTCAGGATTGCCATGACTCCCAGCCAAATCAAAATACGGAAGAGATTTTTTTGCATGTTTAAAAATTAATAATAGCTTAGACAGTGCAAAGGTAATAAAAAAAACTGAAACAGAAAATAAAAGGCGGAAAATTTTGCATAATTGTTTATTTTTTTGTATCTTTGCACAAATTTTCGAGAGTTAGCATTATGGATCGTGAATTTATATTGATAAATATCATTGGTTTTGACAAACCGGGTGTGACTTCGGCGGTGACGGAGGTCTTAGGCAAATACGGAGCTTTCGTGCAGGATATAGGCCAATCGAACCTCCATCATCAACTGAACCTGAGTATCCTTATCCGCGTGGATGACCCGTCCACGAGCGGCGAGATGATTAAGGAAGTGCTGTTCTGCTGTTCCCGTCTGGAGATGATTGTCCGTTTTACGCCGCTGACCGAAGAGGAATATGCAGCCTGGGTGGGACGACAGGAGCAGGGACGCTATGTGGTGACACTTTTGGCGCGAGAGTTGAATGCCCGTCATATATCACGCGTGACGGCGCTGTTAGCCGGCAGACAACTGAATATTGACAATATTCTGCGCCTCAGTGAGCGTCCGAATGTAGATCAGCCGGTAGAGAAAAGGCATAGCTGTATAGAGTTCTCCCTGCGCGGGAACCTGCCGGACAGAGAGGCATTACAGCGCGAGTTACTGGAGGTGTCGCGTGAGGAAGGTATAGACATCTCCTTCCAGAATGATGATATGTTCCGCCGTAACAGACGTCTGATATGCGTAGATATGGACTCAACTTTTATCCAGACGGAGGTCATAGACGAACTCGCTATGCGTGCCGGAGTGGGCGACGAGGTGAAAGCAATCACGCTTTCCGCTATGCGCGGCGAGATAGATTTCAAGGAGAGTTTTGCCCGGCGGGTGGCGTTGCTGAAAGGACTGGATGCCGGTGTACGACAGGATATTATTGACAACCTGCCTATCACGGAAGGTGCCGACCGCCTGTTTACAGTACTCAAGAAATGCGGATTTAAGATAGCAATTCTCTCCGGAGGGTTTACTTTCGTAGGAAAATATCTTCAGGAGCGGTTTGGCGTGGATTATGTGTACGCCAATGAACTGGAGGTGGTGGACGGTAAGTTTACAGGCCGTTATATTGGCGATGTGGTGGATGCCAAGCGCAAAGCCGAATTGCTGGAACTGATAGCGCAAGTGGAGCATATTGATCTGGCACAAGTGATTGCGGTGGGAGACGGAGCTAACGATCTGAATATGTTAGGGAAAGCCGGTTTGGGTATTGCCTTCCATGCTAAACCGAAAGTGAAAGAGAGTGCGCAGCAGGCGATTTCTACTGTTGGATTGGACGGAATATTGTATTTCCTCGGGTTTAAAGACTCGTTCTTGAAATAACCAGCAATAGTATATAAAAAAGAGAAGACCGGTGACAGTCTTCTCTTTTTTTGTTTGTAATCGGCACTTACAGCGTAACGCCGTTCTTGAAAATGGCTATCTCGTGGTAACCGTTCTTCTCGTTGTTCGTCTTCGCGCCGTTTGCTACCTCAAGCACGTACTCCGCAAAGCGTTTAGCTACCTGCTCCATCGGTTCGCCTTCGGCTATCACACCTGCGTTGAAATCAATCCAGTTCGGTTTGTTCTTATACAGGTTGGTGTTGGTGGAGATCTTCATGGTCGGGACGTAGGTACCGAAAGGCGTACCGCGTCCGGTGGTGAAGAGCACCATATGGCATCCGCAGGACGCCAGAGCCGTAGAAGCCACGAGATCATTACCCGGCGCAGAGAGGAGGTTCAAACCCTTGACCTGCAGGCGCTCGCCATAAGGCATCACGCCGCGTACCAGCGACTTACCGCATTTCTGGGTACAACCGAGGGCTTTATCTTCGAGTGTGGAGATACCTCCGGCTTTGTTACCCGGAGACGG
>DEIW01000200.1:0-3509 GCA_002352705.1 Bacteroidales bacterium UBA2764
CCGTGCTTCGGACCCTTCGCTACTACGCACATTTCTTGTACTTCTTTCGAATAAATCATGTGTTTAATTATTTATAAATTTTTAATTTGTCATTCGTCATTCGTAATTTGTAATCTATCATTCCCACAAGTCTATCACCTCGGCTTTCCCTTCCACTTCTTTCCATAAATTACCCAAATAGGTATTCAGCCGTTCCAATCCGTCCCCTTTAGGCCAAGCCATGTAGCCGGAAGAAGAAAACGAAGTCTGGTCGTCCAGCCGCACATAAAGCGACCATGATGTTCCATCCAATATCGTATCGGGTTGCGTGTAGTGTTCCTTGTATTTGGACATCTTTTCTTCCCGCACAATCTGTGCTAAACTGTCTGCCACATAAGCGGGCACTTCTGCGCGCAATGCCTCTCTCTGAGACCTATTGGTACTGTTAACCAGCATATAACGTCCGTCTTCCTCCAACTGAAAATCATACCACGCTTGCGGGTGTCTCCTGCCGTCCGTCTTATGATAACTCAATATGATTACTTTTTGAGCTGCCTCCATAATCCGTATTCTGTGTCACACACATTTTGCGCTGCAAAATTACTACTTTTTTTGCATATATGCAAGCAAACGCGCGTTTTTCTTGCAAAAAATATGTTTTTGTATTGTGGAATTTGCATATCTCAAAAAATTATTGTACCTTTGCATCGAATTTCCAAGGCTCCGTTTTTTTCCCTTCATTTACCCCGCATAGGTAGCCAAATCAGACTGGCGAGACACTATCGAGACAGAATCGGATCGAGGGTATCTCGGAAGAAAGTCGGAGGCAAGTCCTACCTAACCCCCAACCGATCACCATAAAAATGAAAAAATGAAGCACCTCTATAGAGGTCAGGTATAGGACAGCCGGCAATAACACCCGTTGCTATGATTATCCCTGCCAGCAAGAGTATATGTCTCAAAAACAATCTCATGTTCATCAAGAGTGTTGCTGAAGAAGAATTTTGAGGGCGGAAGAGGATGTGATATCAGATCGGGAGGCAAGGAGTTCATCTACGGATTTGGTGATAGCAGGGCCTTTGTATCCTAACTCCGCGAGGGCGGAGATGAGGTCCGCGCGAAGAGGGTGTTCTGCTTGTGGGGCTGGTTTGGAGGCAGAGGTCTTCTCTGCCTTTTCGACCTTCGCCGGTTTTGGTTTTGGCGCGTTGAGAAGCAGGAGCTTGTTGGTGTGCGGAAGGCTCGCGGCAGGGACCCAATCCGTCATTCCTGCCTCCCACACCCAAGTCTGCGCAGTCAGTATTCCTTTTTTGATGAGTTGCGTCAGTTCGGTCTTCGTAAATGGTCCTGACTGCTGGCCATTGATGGCGATATAGACCTGCGTCTTGTTTGACGCGGTTTTAGGAGGTTGCATCGCCTTGCTCATCGCACGATATAAATACCCGTAACCCATATGAATATAATTTTTGCAGCCGCAAAAGTACTACTTTTTTTTGACATATGCAAGCCTGTGAGGAAAAATCTTGCTTTTTTGCATTTTGAAAACTCAATATGCCTTTCTCGTAAAAAAGCGATACCAGTACGTGTTCCTGCAACATAAAAACAGCGACGACATCTCTGCCGCCGCTGTTTTTATTGCGCTTTATCCTGTAGCCGGATTATTTTACCTCCTGGCCTTGCAAAGTATATATTTTCTCTCCTCGGCGGATATATATCTGACCGCGATGGAAGAACTTCTCTGCGCGAGATGATACAACAGGGGCTTCCAATCCCTCGGACTGTGTATGGTGAGCAACGCACAGGATGGCATTTATCTTCACTTTCACTTCCTCTCCTTTGGCATTAGAAGAAGTGATAACAATAGCGTCTCCTTTAGCGCGTAAAATATTCTCACCAGCCTTTAAATCTACATATCCGCTATCTAATCCTTCTGCGCGCAAGCCAAGGTAATCAATGGTATCTGCCACCGATATCAGAATCTCGTCTCCGGCATATGTAGGAATGGTGATTTTGCGGTCTTTCCCGTTCGGACGGATGTCCGTATTGGTCGTTTTGAAGGCAAGCTTGTTGGACTCTGAATTGATATAGCTGAAACGCACGCCGCCAAGTGTAAACGAAGCTTCCGTACCACCGTTGATTAGCGTGAGCTCGTATTTATGGTAGACGGTGTCCGTTTCTTCTACATTCATGTTTGCTGTGCTTTGGAATCCGCCGTTATTGTAAATCCAGTCCCCCAAGTGGGCGCCACGGACGTCAAAACCTGCAAACTTGGCTATCGAATCGGTATGCAGGTTGATGTCTCTTACCAATCGGACAGAGCTTCCGTAACTGCGCGTATACCGGCTGTAGGAAAACATTGCGGTGTCGTTAAAATGTACGATTTGCGCTTGCCGGGAATTATTAGCGGAAGATGTCCAATAGTAGCCATGCGTATTGCCGTATCCTAATGCAACTCCTCTTCTTTGACCAGAGGCGGGCAGGAACACAGCTCCGGCTTGTTCCATCTGTCTCCACTGAGCTACCGTGTATGTGTTGGTTTCCCAATTGTTGGCACGCGGTACGAACGTCAGTCCTTCCGGTGTCTCCCAATCATCCGGAAGCAGTATATAACCATGCAGATTGGGAATAGTAGCTTGAGAGCGCAGGGCTTTAGCATTAGGGCGTCCAAATAAAATATAATGCCATTCTCCATAATCGAGGGTGCGCCATGAGATGCCTTCCGCGCTATTGGAAATAGTGTTGTACACACCCCAATCGTAGTACTCCGATGATTGGACAAAGCCTCTGAATGCCTGATCCGTTGAGGGGCCGTACCCGGTGATGTTGGTTCCGGTACAATCCGTGGGCTCGTTTGCTGACGAATAGGGGAGGTAGTTTGTTGCGCACGGATCGGCAGCCGTGTTATCATAACCACTGGTTCCCCAACCGAAAAAGTCAATCCAATCGGCATTGGTGGCAGAGATATTTTTGTTCTTGCTTCCTATACTTTCGTATTGGTTTTCCGCAAAACGCCATGTGCCCGCAGATGTCGTTCCGTCCGGATGGGCAGTTTGTCCGACAGCAACGTTATATTGGAGGTTGCCTTGCGCAAAACGCACTTGTCCGCCGTGCGCATTGATACTAAAGAGACCGGGAAGACCCTCCGGATATTCCGCAGCCAAACAGGGAACCGTACAGGCTATAAGAGCCAGCATGTAAGTAGTAATTCTTTTCATATGTATGTTTGTTTTTGGTAAAAGACTTCTTTGGCGGTTTGGATATCAATAATTTTTTGCGCTGCAAAAGTACTATAAAAAATTGATATATGCAAATTAAAAGAGAAAAATCGCTCAAATGGACGGCGATTTTTCTGTTAATTATTTTTCCAAAAAAGGAAGTCGAAAAGTATATTATATATATTATATAATATAGTAAATGAAGGTAAAATTCGGGCGATTTCGGGGCTAATTTTTCCACCGGAGGAGGTTTGACGTAGGCTGAATAACCCATGAATCACCTACGAATAACCCATGAATCACCCGCGAATCACCCGC
>DEIW01000200.1:3573-13550 GCA_002352705.1 Bacteroidales bacterium UBA2764
GCGAATCACCCGCGAATCACCCGTGAATCACCCGCGTTTGGATGCGCAAAACCCCGTAAAAACCTAATGAAAGCATCGAAAGAATATCGACGGAACTTTGGGAAGGCATTGTGCCAAACAAAACAACGCCTCCGGGGAGTGGGCTATAGATACGGCTTCCCGTTGCATCCGGAGCGTCGTCCGGTGTATCACCCATATCGTGGTTCAGTCCTCGGCCTGCATTGCAATTATTACTGCCCTCAGCGAAAATGAGCACTTAGACGTGCACCTTTCCGTTTCCTGCGCTGTACGCATCGAAATTATCCGAATTCTCATAATGCGTTTTGGCGTTCGGCAGAGCCATTGCAATGGTAGGGCACTTTTTACTCCCAGGGTAAAACAAAGGTGTCTTTTGGGTTGTCCTCGGCGGAGTAGATATTTCTGATGGAGTCACATACTCCGCGGGGGTTGCGTAGGAGGGGACGGGTGGAGTAGAAACACTCGCCGGTAATCTCCGGAATAGTGCGGTTGAGGTCCATCTGGCGGCTGATTTCGTTGCCTTCCTGCCAAGGCGTAGTCTTCGTAGTTTTCGTAGTTTGCGTATCTTGGAGTCTATACGGAGCCATGCCGATATAAAGTTTGCATTTGGTGCCCCGGACTTCGTTCGCCCACCAATGTGCAAGCACCTCGTAATCCGCTACTTTCTTGCCTATCTCCCAATAGAGTTGGGGCAGGACGTAGTCTATCCATCCCTCTTTAATCCAGAGACGAATGTCGGCGTAGAGGTCGTCATAATTGGTGATGCCGGCTTGTGTCTTGCTGCCTGTCGAATCGACGGATGCGTTTCTCCAGACGCCGAAAGGCGAGATGCCGAACTCTACAGAGTCCTTGCATTCGCGGATGGTCTCGCTAATCTCGCGGATGGCCATGTTGACGTTGTTCCTGCGCCATTCATGAATATCCGTAAAACCGCGCGGGTAAAGGCGGAAAGTGGCGGTGTCCGGCAGTTGTTGTCTGCCCGCAGGATAGGGATAGAAATAGTCATCCATGTGAATGGCTTGGATGTCGTAACGCTGGACGATATCCTGAACGATCGTACAAATCCATTCGCGTGTCACGTCAAGACCGGGGTTGAAATACCATTGTTTGTTGTATTCCCAGAACCAGTCCCGATGTTTTCTCCAGACGTGGTCTGCACAGATCTCCGAAGTGTCCGTCTTAGCCAGATTGACGCGGTATGGGTTGAGCCATACATGCACCTCCATATTGCGGGCATGAGCCTCGGTAATGGTCCATTGCAAGGGATCAAAACATTTACTTATTTTCTCATTTTCACATTTGCTCATTTGGGAGTTCCAGACGCCTTGTTTGCCGGTGAGCCAGTGTGAGACGGGTTCGTATTCGCTATAATAGAGTGCATCAGCTGTCGGGCGCACTTGGAAGATGATGGCATTGATGCCTATTGCGTGCAGCGAGTCGAGTATCCAAATCATCTCTTTCTGCTGCTTCTCCGTATCTCCCACCGCTTCTTTCGAAGGCCAATCGATATTCGCCACCGTCGCTATCCATGCACCGCGGAAGCCGATGCCGGCTCTCAGAAACCCCACCTGACCTCCCCACAAGGGGAGGAAAAGAAGACACGTTAGTATGGTATATATTCGTTTCATGATTCTTTGATTTCCCTCCCTTGTGGGGAGGGTTGGGGTGGGGTTTCTCCGGTCTCCGTCTCTCCTCATCCTATTTATGACCATTACGGCGAGCGGATGTCCAAGAACGATGCCTGCCGGGCACTGGCACTCCCGGAGGGCAAGCAGTACATGCTTTTCTTCGGGCTTGTGCGGGCTTACAAAGGTTTGGATTTGCTCTTGGATGCTTTTGCAGCAGTGAAAGACCAACTGCCTGACTTGCAGTTAATCATTGCCGGTGAGTTCTATGAACAGGAAGACAAATACCGCTCGCAGATAGAGGCGAACGGACTTGCCGATCGGGTCATCCTCCGCAATGAGTTCATACCCGATGCCGACCTCCGCAAGTATTTCGGCGCGGCGGACCTCATCGTGCAGCCTTATAAATCGGCAACGCAGTCCGGAGTGACACAGGTCGCTTTCCATTTCGAGAAACCGATGCTGGTCACCAATGTAGGCGGTCTGGCGGAGATTGTGCATGACCACCAAATGGGTTATGCCTGCGAACCTTCTGCTGAGGCGATAGCGGAAGACCTCTTGGATTATTTCGCGCATAACCGTCAGGCGGCTTATACGGAATATTTGAAAAAAGAGAAAACCAAATACGCGTGGTCTAATATGACTGCTGCGTTCCTGAATATCTGTAAATAACGCATCCGCCAGGTTTGGCGGATCAAACCCGATAACAAATGTCAGAAATTGAAATCAAACAGCGTGCGGTTGATTGTCTGCAAATGGAGGCTAAAGCAATCATAGCATTGGAGAAACGTATAGACGACAACTTCCTACGGGCGGTCGAACTCATCCGTTCCTGCAAAGGGAAGGTCGTTGTAACGGGAGTGGGGAAGTCTGGACATATCGGCTCCAAGATTGCTGCAACATTGGCGTCAACCGGCACACCGGCATTCTTTCTAAACCCCTTGGATGCTTATCATGGTGACTTGGGTATGCTGGCCACGGGAGACGTACTGTTGGCGATCTCCTATTCCGGCGCAACCGAAGAGTTGTTGCGCTTCCTGCCGCTGATCCAAGACAAGCATATTCCTATCATCGGCATGTCCGGAAACCCCGAATCACTGTTGGCTAAGTATTCGGATGTACATCTCAATATAGCCGTGGAGCGTGAGGCGGATCCGTTGAATCTCGTCCCGACTTCTTCTACTACCGTTACCCTCGCTCTTGGAGACGCGCTTGCTTGTGCACTTATCGAGGCGGCGCATTTCCAGCCTACGGACTTTGCCATGCTCCATCCCGGAGGTGACCTCGGACGAAAACTGCTGGCGAAGGTGGAAGATGTTATGTTCACGGACAACCTGCCTTTCATTCGTCCTGATGCGCTGATGAGTGAAGCAATTCAAATTGTCACGAAAGGCAAGCTTGGGGTGGGCATCGTTGTGGAGAATATCTCTTCCTCTATTGAGGGGAAGACGGAAGGGGTTCCCTCCCTCGTGGGAATCATCACCGATGGAGATATACGTCGCGCTATGCAGCATCTCGGCTCTACTTTCTTCTCGGCAAAGGTAAGCGAAGTTATGTCCCGCAACCCTAAAACAATTAACAAGTCTGCAAAGATTGTAGAAGCCGGTGAAATGATGAACCATTATTCCATCCACACATTAATTGTTGTTGACAGTGATCATTCTTCTCTCCCGTATAGGGACAAATCAACAGTTTTTTCTCCTCGTGTAGTAGGAGTCATCGACTCCTTCTCCTGCCTCCCCGGCACGCGGTTTTATCATTAAAAATAAAAAATTATGCAAGCAATCATATTAGCAGCCGGAATGGGCAAGCGCTTGGGTAAGTACACCCACGATAATACCAAGTGTATGGTCAAAGTGGGAGGAGTGACACTCATTGAGCGTCTCCTGCACCAATTGGATAAACTGCATCTGGAGCGAGTAGTCATGGTAATAGGCTACAAAGCGCAAGAGTTGAAGAACTATCTTGCAACGATAGAAACCAAGACACCACTGTGCTTTGTGGAGAACCCGATATATGACAAGACTAACAATATCTATTCGCTCTATCTGGCAAAGGATTACATGTGCGAACAAGACACACTCTTGCTGGAGTCCGATATTATCATGGAGGATGCCGTATTGACCAAACTGGTGAACCATCCTTACTCAGACTTGGCTTTAGTGGACAAATACGAGAGTTGGATGGATGGCACTGTAGTCACCATAGATGGCGAAAACCGCATCCTTCGTTTTATTCCGAATAGTCAATTCCGTTACGAAGAAATACCGCAGTACTACAAGACGGTAAATGTATATAAGTTCTCGCAATCTTTCTCGCAGCATATGTATGTTCCTTTCTTGGAAGCGTATAGCCAAGCTATGGGAAAGAACGAGTACTATGAACAAGTACTCCGTGTCATCACTATGTTGGATAATTCCGGTATGAGGGCACTTCCACTTGAAGGCGAACAATGGTACGAGATAGACGATGTGCAGGACTTGGATATAGCTGAATCTATTTTTACCGATAAGCAATATGACTTGCTTTGTTCGCGCTATGGAGGTTATTGGAGATATCCGCACATGCTGGATTTCTGTTATCTGGTCAATCCCTATTTCCCGAACCAGCGCTTACGGGATGAATTGGCAGCCAGTTTCCAAAGGCTCTTGACGGAGTATCCTTCCGGGCAGCGTGTGAATGACTTGCTGGCAGCCAAGAACTTCAACGTAGAGCAGCAATATATCGCAGTCGGAAACGGTGCCGCTGAACTGATAAATGCACTCATGTCCTCTCTGCAAGGCAAAGTGGGTGTTATTCGTCCGACCTTTGAAGAATATCCGAACCGTTTGCCCCAAGATAGGGTGGTAGTCTATCAAACAAAAGCACCTGATTACGGTTATTCGGCAGATGATTTAATGACTTATTTTGCAGACAAAGAGATAGCAAATATAGTCCTTGTCAATCCTGATAATCCTTCCGGTAACTATATTCCATTCAAAGATTGTATCCGTTTGGCGGAATGGTGTCAATCGAACCAAATCAAGTTGATAATAGACGAGAGTTTTATTGATTTCTCTACGGAACACCCGACGTACATTGCAAATGAGATACTTGAGGCACACAATAATCTTATAGTCATGAAGAGTATCTCCAAATCTTACGGCGTGCCAGGATTGCGGTTAGGCGTGATGGCTTCATCCGATATGAAACTGATGTCTGCCGTTCGCTCCAAACTCAGTATATGGAACATTAACTCTTTTGGCGAGTTCTTCATGCAGATATTGGGCAAATATGAGAAACCCTATAAGCAAGCAATGGATGAGTTCCGGGCAGAACGAAGCCGCTTTGTGGCAGAGTTACAGACAATACCATATTTGCGTGTCCTTCCCTCTGAAGCCAATTACGTACTTTGTGAGGTGAAATCCTCTCACACACCGCGTGAATTAGCAGTCAAACTCTTACGCGAGCACATGATATTAATCAAGGATTGCACAAGCAAATGCGGTGCGCCGTTCATTCGCCTTGCCGTCCGTGATACGAAAGATAATAACCGATTGATAGAGGCTCTAAAGCAATTATGAAAACTATTTGTATCTGCGGCGGTGGTTCTTTAGGTCATGTGATGGCTGCTGTTTTAGGCAGTCACGAAGGCATAAAGATAAATATTTTAACAGGTCATCCCGAGGCTTGGAATGAGTCTATATGCGCTACAGATACAGTAGGGAAAAAATATTCTGCAGTGGTAAACAAAGCAACCGCCAACGCCTCAGATGTTATACCTGAGAGCGATATAATATTGTTTTGTTTGCCGGGCTATTTGATTAGAGAGACACTCTTGAAAATACATCCATACGCACAAGGAAAACCCGTTGGAAGTGTGGTCTCAAGTACCGGATTCTTCCAAAATGCCGAAGAAATATTAGGTTCCAAGGCTTCTCTGTATGGCTTTCAGAGAGTTCCTTTTATTGCAAGAGTACGCGAGTATGGCAAAACAGCGGATTTATTGGGCTATAAGAAAGAGCTTTTGATGGCAACAGAGAACATAGAAGATTCTTTTATCGGTTTATGGTCGGAATGGCTTATGACGCCCGTCCATAAACTTAATAATAAGTGGGAGGCGATTCTTTCGAACAGCAATCCGTTGTTGCACACCTCTCGCTTATATTCTCTTTGGCATCATTACGAAACGGAGATATATGTCGAGCCGATATTGTTTTACGAGCAATGGGATGATGCTGCATCGGAATTATACGTAGCGATGGATAGTGAGTTTCAGCAATTATGCAAACGGTATGAAGCCCATATTCCGGATGTGCTGACCTATTACGAAAGCAGCAATCCACAAGAGTTGACGCGAAAATTAAATTCCATTGCTGCATTTAAAGGAATTCCGGCTCCTATGAAACAAACTGAAAAAGGCTGGACGCCGGACTTTCCCAGCCGCTATTTCACTGAAGATTTTCCGTATGGCTGGCAGTTAATAAAAGATTTAGCTGTCAAAAATAATTTATCAACCCCCACGATAGACATGGTGCTACAATGGGGTATAGGCAAAATAAATGAGAGACTTAGTCGTTAAAATATTAGTGCGTTTGGGACTTTACAAACCAATTGTCGAGTTAATCAATAAAGCGAAGTTTGAGGTTCAGGCTCGACGGATGCGCAAAGATGGGCTAATGATGCTGAAGGCAGCGGATGATGCTTTTACGCAAATGGGTGTGCGAGCTTTTTTGACATATGGCTGTCTATTGGGTGCATATCGGGAACATGGATTTATTTCTTATGACCCGGATATTGATTTAGGGGTGTTGGAAGACGAGTTGCCAGCAGACTTGCATGAGCGAATGGGAAACGCAGGTTTCCATTTGCTTCGTCAGAATTATATAGGTTCTACAGGACAAGTGGTGGAAGAAACATATGAGTATCACAAACTGCACTTGGATATATTTATTTATATTAAAGAAGGGAATGATTTATACTCTGTAATCCAGCGCAAGCATGAAACGAAAGAATGGAAAGAGGCAAATGCAACAGATGGTTTTCCGTGTGATAGAAGCTATGTCCCTAACTGCGATTTTGAGCGTCGCGAATTTCTTGGACTCAAGGTGTTTATGCCCACAGATACAGACGGATGGCTTCGCGCCATTTATTCGGATTCGTATATGACTCCGATTAAAAACTGGACGGCCAAAGATTATAAAACGCGAATAGTGCACACAGAAGAGCGTTCTTATAGAAAATTATATTGAGTAAGATGCGAAGCTTAGGTACATATTATTCCATTCTCCGCAAGAAAGGTTTTTATACCTGTATGCGTGAGTTAAAGAAGGCCGTGTGGCCCGTTTGGTGGACGCATAGCAAAGGTGCTATAGAGCAGATACAGGCAGAACGGGCAAGCAGCTATCTGTTTCGGCATTACGGTGCGTTGATAGCAAAACCGTTGGAAGAAACAGCAACCGCCCCAGAACCGGCAAGGATTGTATGGCTATGTTGGCTGCAGGGAATGGAACAAGCGCCTGAAATCGTGCAACAATGCGTGGCTTCCGTCCAACACTATATGCCGAACTATGACGTGCATGTCCTGACGGCGGAGAATATCTTTGAATATGTTTCGTTGCCGGAACATATCGTGAAAAAGTATCAAAAAGGTACTATTACTTTTACCCATTTCTCGGATATATTGCGCACGGCATTGTTGGTACAGCGCGGCGGTATATGGATGGATGCAACGGTCCTGCTGACCGATGCTATTCCTGCGTACATGACTGACGCTCCGTTGTTCTTCCTTCAAAAATCCATTCTTAATTCAATGCCTCATGCCGGTTCCAGTTGGCTGCTTGCAGCCCAGAAAGGAAATCTGGTATTGCGACGTGTATTGGATTTGCTATATGCCTATTGGAAGAGAGAAAACAAACTCCGTGATTATTACCTTTTCCATCTCTTCCTGTACCTCGTACTGACCCGTAATACGCAGGGCGCAGAGGCTCTCAAGGCAATGACTTATGTTCCCAACGTAGATGCACATACCCTGCAATTCCGCTTGTTTGAGAGTTATTCGCCATCGGGATGGGAGCAGGTAACCACACGGAGCGCTATTCATAAACTCACGTGGAAATTCAATCATAACGAACCACTCGATAAGAAAGGCACCTATTATGATTATATCCTTCATCATTTGCACCTATAATCGCGAGCAATATATATATGAGTGTTTGAGCCGTTTGGCGGCGAACACCGCCAAAGAAGGGTGGGAGATTATTCTTGTTAATAATAATTCCTCGGATAACACTGCGGCTGAATGTGCTCGTTTCGTAGCGGATTGCAAGCCGGGCAATTATCACTATTTTGTGGAGACACAGCAAGGATTATCCTATGCCCGCAACAGAGGAGTAGCTGAGGCGCATGGAGACTGGCTCGTATTCCTGGATGATGATGCCATGGTGGAGAAGGATTACATAGCGCATTTGCAAGAGCATCTGGCTAATCATCCCGAGGCAGGTGCTTTCGGAGGAGCCATAGAGCCTTTCTTTGAGGGTCAAAAACCCGAGTGGTTGAATCCTTGGGCAATGGGATTTGTCAGCGCCATTGATTTAGGTGACGAAATAAAACCTTTCTCCGGGAAATCCTATCCTATTGGTGCTAACATGGGTATAAGCCGTGCCACGATTACTGCAATAGGAGATTTTAATACCGCGCTGGGGAGAACCGGTAACAATCTGATGGGCGGAGAGGAGAAAGATATCTTCTCACGTATCCGGCAGGCAGGTATTCCGATTCTGTATTTTCCGGGAATACGCGTGCGTCATTGTATTCCCCCTAAACGGACCACAAAGGAGTTTATTGCCCGATTAGGCTATGGAGTAGGGATGAGCGAAAGGATGCGGACACGGAATATAGGTATCTTAGCTTTTTACAAACGCCTCTTTTCGGAATGTATCAAATGGGGAGGGACTATAGTCTTGTGGCTCTGTTATGCAATACAAGGACACCACGCCAAAGGTGATATCCTTGTATTATTCCGCAGAAACGTAACAGGAGGTTTGCTTAATCTTTCTTCTTCCAAAGGGGGAAACTGAGGCATATCAGACTAAGCAAGATTCCTATAATCACAAATCCCATAGACCACTTATCCAACTTTAATGCCTTGGGAATGAATGCCATCCGGATGGTATGTTCCCCGGCAGGAATGATGGCAGCGCGGAGTACATAATTGACGCGACCGATTTCTGCTTCCTCGTCATCGATATACAAATGCCACCCCTCAGGATAATAGATTTCCGAGAATACCGCTACGCGGTCATTGGCAACTTTTGCATGGTATTTCAGTTGGTTCGGACTATAAGAAGTCAGCGTGATCCCATCTTCTTCGTTTGGCTGAGCAGTACAGGTCAGCACTTCGCGGAATTTCTCATCCGCAACAGCTGTTTTGCTCAAATCTAACGTATTCAGTGCTGCACACTCATCGTCTGGCGTCGGTACAAATTGAATATCGTTTATAAACCATGCGTTTCCCATCGCTTCCGGGTTAGGAATAATACCCCGTTGCGTAACGATGTACTTGGTATTCAGCATATTGATTACCTTCCAGTTCATTTTGCTGATATGCTGGTCTATCAAGTCCTGATATCTCCGCAGTTTGACAGCACTATAGCCCCCGATAGATTTCAGTCTGTAGCTGGTACGGGCATCGTTAAAGGTATTGGTATTCAGGTTCAGTACCCGGTAATCGAGGCTCTTGTCCTCTAAAATTTGTTCCTCCCATGGCTGCATTTTGAAGTATGCATTCGCATCTTTGGCTTTGACAAAATTGTCATTATTGAAGAAGCGTTTGTTCACAAAAACCATATCTGCCAAAATGAGGATTGCCAAGCCTGAGAAGAAGATAGCCGAGTTGCGTGTTTTAGCCTCTTTGTTCTGCTGCCATGCATACCAGTATGTGAGCACGCACCCCAGTACGACAAATAGCAGACTGCGCCATGCGTCACTCCTAGCCATTGCAGCGCGCTGATCCAAAATGGCGTTATATAACCAGTCTGGCACTTGACCTTTCCATTGTGCGTCATAACTGCTCGTCATATCAAATGAACCGGCAAAGAGTGCTGCAACTAAGCAGATTCCGGCTGTTATACCTCCTGCAATATACAGACTCTTGCGCAGCTTCGGCCATTCCACCTTCCCGTCAATGATTTGTTGTAAGCCTAAGAATCCCAACAACGGCATAGTGATTTCTGCAACCACAAGTATAGACTCTACTGCGCGGAACTTATTGTACATCGGGAAATAATTGAAGAACAACTCTGTCAACCACATCATGTTTTTTCCCCATGCAAGGAAGATAGACATCAATGTGGC
>DEIW01000046.1:0-1055 GCA_002352705.1 Bacteroidales bacterium UBA2764
CAAATTTGCCAAAAAATGTAAGAACACTTGCATATGTGCAAATAATTTAGTAATTTTGTCCCCAAAATTAAGCAAAGGAGTCAAAACAAGTATCGTAATGAAAATAGAAAACAATATATCCCTTCTGCCGTATAACACTTTTGGCATGGATGTCAAAGCACGGCTCTTTATCGAGTATTACTCGCTGGAGGAGTTGCGGCAGGTTCTCCGGGAACATAAGGGAGAGCAGATACTGCATATAGGGCAAGGCTCTAATCTGCTCTTTACCAAAGACTACAATGGGGTGGTTCTGCATTCCGGAATGGCGCGAGCGCGTTTCTTGGATGACGAGACGGTGGAGGCGCAGAACGGTCTCCGACTGGATGACCTCATCGCCCAACTGACCGACATGGCGTACAGCGGCATGGAGAAACTGAGCCTTATACCGGGCGAGGTGGGAGCGTCGGCAGTTCAGAACGTCGGCGCCTATGGCGTAGAAGCCAAAGATGTGATTGAGCGTGTGAATACGATAAACGTGGAGACGCTTGAGGAGCGCGTCTTCACCAATGAGGAATGTCGGTTCGGCTATAGGGACAGTATCTTCAAGCACGAACTGAAAGGCAAATATATCGTCACCTCGGTTGTATACAAGGTCAAACCCGGCGAGGCGTCCAAGACCCGTGAGGAGATTATACAAACCCGCATGGCGAAGTTGCCAACCGTGGGAGAGACAGGCTCTGCCGGTTCGTTTTTTATGAATCCGTTTGTCCCGGAGGAACAGGCTAACGAACTCCTTGCCCAATATCCGGATATGCCTAACTTCCCTTCGCCCAGCGGTGTCAAGATACCTGCCGCATGGCTTATCGAGCAATGCGGATGGAAAGGCAAGACGCACGGTGGCGCGCAGGTATGGCCCAAACAGCCGCTGGTGATAGTCAATGCGGATAATGCAAGTCCCGAAGACATCATCGCCCTTGCCGATGAGGTCAGCAAAAGCGTTAAAGACAAATTCGGCATCACCATCTCCCCCGAGGTGAACTACATATAACTACGAGATATTCATTATTCATTAATCA
>DEIW01000046.1:1148-1307 GCA_002352705.1 Bacteroidales bacterium UBA2764
CAAGGCGCCAAGAACGAAGCGCTTCAGGTTCTTTGTGCAGTCCTTCTGACCAAAGAGACCGTCGTGATTGACAATCTCCCGAATATCCTGGACGTGAACAACCTGATAGACCTGTTAGGTTCCATCGGCGTCACGGTAGAGAAACTGACGAAAGGCAAG
>DEIW01000046.1:1391-1669 GCA_002352705.1 Bacteroidales bacterium UBA2764
GCGGATTTCCTCAAGAAATGCAATAAACTGCGCGGTTCGGTGATGTTGATAGGTCCGCTATTGGCGCGTCTGGGTGAAGTGACCTACGCCAAGCCCGGCGGAGACAAGATAGGCCGCAGACGTCTCGATACCCATTTCCAGGGAATGGTGAACCTCGGCGCTACTTTCACCTATGACCAGGACTTGTTGGCATACCGTTTCAACGGCAAGAACCTCAAAGGCGCGTACATGCTGCTTGACGAAGCGTCTGTCACCGGAACGGCGAATATCATCATGGC
>DEIW01000046.1:1704-5640 GCA_002352705.1 Bacteroidales bacterium UBA2764
ATCATGGCGGCAGTCATGGCGAAGGGTACGACCACTATCTACAACGCTGCCTGCGAGCCCTACGTGCAGCAGCTATGCCGGCTCTTGAATAACATGGGCGCAAAGATAAGCGGAGTAGGGTCGAACCTGCTGACTATCGAAGGAGTCAAGTCCCTTCACGGCGCGCAGCATAAACTCCTGCCGGATATGATTGAGGTGGGTTCATTCATTGGTATGGCAGCCATCACCGGTTCGGAACTGCGCATCAAGGACGCGGGCATCAAAGACCTGGGTATCATCCCGGACGCTTTCCGGCGGTTAGGAATACGCATCGACGAAGAGGGTGACGACCTGATTATACCGGCTCAGGAACACTACCAGATAGAGTCGTTCCTGGACGGCTCTATACTTACTGTCGCAGACGCTCCATGGCCCGGACTGACGCCGGACTTGCTGTCCGTCCTTTTGGTGGTGGCTACTCAGGCGAAAGGCTCCGTGCTTATCCACCAAAAGATGTTCGAAAGCCGTCTCTTCTTTGTGGATAAACTGATAGACATGGGCGCGCAGATTATTCTTTGCGACCCGCACAGAGCGGTCGTTGTGGGACATAATCATGAGCGGAAACTCAAGCATAACAATATGACGAGCCCGGATATCCGTGCAGGTATAGCCATGCTGATAGCCGCCATGTCTGCCGAAGGCACGTCCCGCATTGACCATATCGACCAGATTGACCGCGGATACGAAGACATCGAGCACCGCCTCAATGCCATAGGAGCCTGTATCAAACGGGAAGATTGAGTGGTATAAATGCAATAGTTAAGCATGAACGATAATCACATAGAAAATAGAGGAGAGATAATCATCTATCGTGCAGAAGACAACACGGTTCAACTCGATGTGCGCATGGAGAACGAAACCGTGTGGCTGAGTCAGCAACAGATGGTTCAGCTTTTCAACTCCACAAAGCAAAATATTAGTTTGCATATTGGCAATATATTTCGCGAGGGAGAATTACAAAAAGAAGCAACCGTCAAGGAATACTTGACAGTTCAAACTGAAGGAAATCGGCAAATCTGTCGTAAAGTTCTGTACTACAACCTCGATGTAATCATCTCCGTCGGTTATCGTGTAAAGTCTCAACGAGGAGTTCAATTCCGTCAATGGGCAAACAAGATACTCAAAGATTACCTCATCAAAGGCTATGCCGTCAACGATAAGATCCGCCGTGAGCAGTTGTCGGATTTGCGGCAGTTGGTCCAGATTGTGGGTCGAACGGTACAAAGTAAGGCGGTGGAGAGCGAGGATGAGACGCAGGCTATTTTTGATGTCGTTTTGGACTACACGTACGCGCTGGATACCTTGGATAACTATGATTACGAGCGTCTGATCGTCAAAGAGACTACGCCCGAAGAGCGTTTCCACGCCACGTACGAGAACGCCATTCAGACCATTGCAGCACTGCGTGAGAAATTCGGCGGTAGTACTTTGTTCGGCAACGAAAAAGATGACTCGTTCAAAAGCAGTATAGGTCAGATTTATCAGACTTTCGGAGGCAAAGATCTCTATCCGAGTGTGGAGGAAAAAGCAGCGATGTTGCTGTATTTAGTGACAAAGAACCACTCCTTTTCGGACGGCAACAAACGTATTGCGGCTACGTTGTTCCTATGGTTTTTAAACAACAACGGCATTCTCTACCGCGAGGATGGCACCAAGCGTATAGCAGATAATACCCTTGTCGCGCTAACCCTCATGATTGCCGAGAGCCGCACAGAAGAAAAAGACACCATGGTCAAAGTGGTTGTGAATTTGATAAATCAGAAGAACTAAAAAGGTATATATTATTAAGCAATGAAAAAGTATTATTTTTTTACTCTAGCTATCATAGCTATTTTACTGTCCAGCTGTGAAGTAGGACGCTATGTCCCGCGTTCTATAAATGTCTTTGGGGCACAAACACAAGTAGTTCTCAGTCAAGCGAACTTTAGAATAGTACGCGATGTTGAACTAGTTGTGGAGGTGAATAATGATCACATTAAACGTTCAGAAGCTGAAAAAAGTGCATTTGCTGAATTGATGCGTAAATATCCTTTAGTTGGTAGCCAAGTATATATAAATGTTGTAATGGAAGAAGTCCGACGTGAAGAGAATACTGCGAATGGAGGACTTTCCAATTTGAAGCAGTACATTTCCGTAAGAGCTACAATTATCGAGTTTATAAAAGAGGACGGAACGCCCGTTGCCCCTTAATTTTATGCCGCATGTGCATATATCATGAATAAAACACAAGCAAAAGAGTATAATAGTTCGTTATGGCGAGCAAGATGCTTGCAGATTATTCGTGCAGATGGAGGAAAGTGTTGCCAATGTGGAAGGAAAGAACCAGATGTAATATTGCAAGTTCATCACAAGAAATATATACCAGGACGCAAACCATGGGAATATCCTCAAGAAGACCTAATAACGCTTTGTAAGGGTTGTCATGCGAGAGAACATAATCTATTGAAAGATGCTATCCCACAATATGGTTGGAAATATGAAGGAATGGATGATTTGGAAGATATTGAAGAAACGTGCCAATTATGTGGAACAGAGATTAGATACGTGCATTATTTATCTCATTCAGATTTCGGTTGTATTGTAGTGGGAAGTGTTTGTGCAGATAAATTATTAAATAATGAACAAGCCAGTGCAAATGAACATACTTTTAAGATAGAACAACAGCGACTTCAGCGATTTATATGCTCCCCGAAATGGAAGCATCGTAAGAACTGCTATATTTATGAAAATCTTGATGATTTCAAAATTATGGTAATAGAAAAAGAGTTCGGATGTTATATTACTATATTTTATAAGTATCACAGAGAAATGAATAGTGGTTGCATTGTTGAGTTTGAGAATAAAATCCACAGCAACACAAAATATAAATCAATAGAAGAAGCTAAAAGAAAAATATATGGGGCAATCACAAGTAGAAAGATTTATAGATATCTTATTACGCATGGAATGCCTCGACCTAATGAGATAGTTTATTCTAGTTATTCTGACATTTGATATACAAATTGAAAACTATACTGAGATACGCATACACAATCGAAATTAAAATAGAATGAAAGCGAAGTGGGTGAATATAGTGGATAGTTTTCAAAACCACAATCATAAAACAGACGATTCAAAATAGATAAAACCATTAAAGTAAATAACCCCATTTAAGGTCTTCACTCGGCAACGACACGGCAACGACACGGCATCGACCTATAGGGTCAATACAAGGTAAGTATAATAATCAACTAAAATATTAAAACGAAAATGGCCCAAGCGGAACTAAATATTACAATTGACAAAATGTCCGGAAAAATCTATGGTGAAAGCGATGTGTATATTACCCATCGTTATGGAAAAACGGTCATTTCTCATTACCCGAAACATCGGGATCCTAAGTCTCTCACGCCTCATCAACGTGAGTTAAACACCTCTTTCGCCCAACTGTCCAAACAGGCAAAGGTCGAACTCACAGACCCCGAAAAACGTGCCACTTGGCAGCAACGATATGACAAATATAAAGCTAATTATAACTCGAAAGACAAGTACTATTTTACCCTCCGTGGATTTGTAATTGCTCAACTCTCAAAACAAATCAGCAAATGAAAAGAATATTATTTATCTTATTTGTGTGCTTGCCTTTATATGTAGCAGCGCAGATGGTGCAGCCTGTTCATTGGAGCGGGGAAGAAATCGGCGATAGCGTGCGGATACGGGCGACCGTGGACGAGGGATGGCATATGAGTATCCTTGGGATGGGTGATTTTATGTTCACGCAGGAGTTCAAAGATTCCTTTGTGATGACTGTGGCGAAAACAGATCTGGCTCCCATCCGTTTCAACGCCTGCAACGATAACATGTGTACCGCCCCGGAGGTGTGGTCTTTTGAGAGTACAGACCGCTCCGCTGACAGAG
>DEIW01000199.1:0-266 GCA_002352705.1 Bacteroidales bacterium UBA2764
TTGGTACCCACACCGTTCAGACCGACCGATTTCTTGAAAGCCTTGCTGTCATATTTACCACCGGTATTCAGGACAGACACCACTTCCACCAGTTTGCCTAACGGTATACCACGCCCGTAATCACGGACACGCACTCTGCCCTCTACCACATCGACCTCTATCACCTTTCCTTCCCCCATGCGGTACTCGTCAATAGAGTTGTCAATACTCTCCTTGATCAGGACGTAAATACCATCGTCCGAGTGACTGCCGTCACCCAGTTTACC
>DEIW01000199.1:309-22384 GCA_002352705.1 Bacteroidales bacterium UBA2764
CGCCGGATATGCTCCATATCATCAAGGTGGATAATGTTCTCATCGCCGTAATTCACGGCCGACATGTTCAGTTCTTCTTGTTCTGCCATAGATAAGCCCCTAAATCGGGTGCAAAGGTAGTAAATATTTTTGAGATATGCAAATTTTTAACCGATTATCCTACCAAACCGCGCTCATGGGCAAGCTTCATCAGATATTCTTTCGCGGCTTCATATTCGTTAGGGATGATGCCATCCAAGATAGCGTCTTTGATAGCCGATTTCAGTTCGCCTACCGTAGCGCAAGGCTCAAGATGCAGGATTTGCATGATTTCATCGCCCATAACCGGCGGTTGGAAGTTACGAATCCTGTCGCGTTCCTCCAACTCCACCATCTTCTGCCTGACGAGCTGATAGTTCCGATGGAATCGGGCTTTTTTCTCTTCATTGCGGCTGGTTATATCCGCGTCGCAAAGAAGCATCAGGTCCTCGATATCGTCACCCGCCTCAAAGAGCAGTCTTCGTACTGCGGAGTCCGTTACGGTATCCTCAATGAGGTTAATCGGCCTCATATGAAGGTCCACCATTTTACGGACATACTCCATTTTCTCATTAAGCGGCAGTTTCATCCGTGCAAAGATTCCGGGAACCATCTTTGCACCTATATAATTATGATTACGGAAAGTCCATCCCGCCTGCGGGTCCCATGCTTTTGACCGCGGCTTACCGATATCATGGAGCAATGCCGCCCAGCGGAGCCAAAGGCCATTTACCATTTTTTCATTTACCATTCGGTCATTTTCCCGTTGCAACTCCGCTACATTGTCCAGCACTTTGAGGGTATGATAAAACACATCCTTATGGCCTCTGCCCTCTTTGACCTCTACCCCTTTGAGCGCCGCCAGTTCGGGGAAGATAAGTGGCAAAAGCCCGGTTTTATCGAGTAAATCCCACCCTTCCGACGGCTTATAAGAGAGCATTATCTTATTCAATTCTTCCGATATCCGTTCCTTAGTAATAATACTTATTCGCTCTTTATTGCGTTTGATAGCGTCAAAAGTCTCGCCATCAAGATTAAAGCCCAATTGAGTAGCAAACCGTATAGCCCTCATCATTCGCAACGGGTCGTCCGAGAAAGTGATGTCCGGATTGAGAGGAGTACGGATGATACCGCGGTCTAAATCCCCGATTCCATCGAAAGAATCCAGCAACTCGCCATAGTGATCTTTATTCAGACAAATAGCCAGCGCATTGATAGTAAAATCCCTTCTGTTCTGATCCTCCTCCAGAGTCCCGTCTTCCACGACAGGATTCCGGCTGTCGCGAGTATAACTCTCCCGACGGGCGCCTACGAACTCCAATTCCAAATCTCCGCGCTTGACTTGAGCCGTGCCATATGTCTTGAAGACCGCTATATGAGCACCCTTGCCGAGCCGTTTCGCCACCGCCTCAGCAATATGAATACCTATACCGGACCTGCCCTTCTCCTCCCTTGATGACATTTCAGAGAAAGGGGTTCGGTTTACAACCACAATATCTATATCTGTAGAAGGACGGTGCAGAAAGAGGTCACGCACCCACCCGCCGATAACATAACACTCCAACCCCATCTTGTCAGCTTCTTCGCCCACAAGATGAAGGATCGGATCTTCTATTTTAGGATCAACAATACGCATATGATTCACGAAATCGGGCACAAAATTACAAAAAAAAAATGGAAAACGCAAGAAAAATTTGGTCAATTCAGAAAAATGTTGTACCTTTGCACGCTTTTTCGTGTAAAAAGCACGTCATTATCATTATTAACCCGGGCAGGGATTCGCGTAATCCGAAGCCCAATAAAACAACCACACACAATGGCAACAAAAATTCGTTTGGCTCGTCATGGTCACAAAGACTATGCATTCTACCACATCGTAGTAGCAGACAGCCGTTCGCCGCGTGACGGCAAAATCATCGAGCGTCTGGGTTCTTTCAACCCGAACACTAATCCCGCTGCAGTTATCCTTAATTTCGAGCGTGCCCTGTATTGGGTAAACGTAGGCGCACAACCTACCGACACCGTTCGTACTATCCTCTCCAACGAGGGTGTTTTGCTTTGCAAACACCTCCAGGGTGGCGTAGCTAAGGGTGCCTTCAGCCAGGAAGAGGCTCAGAAGCGTTTCGACGCATGGAAGGCTCAGAAAGACGCAAAGAACGGCAAGATCAGCCAAGCTGAGGCAGACAAGAAAGCTGCTGCAGCCAAGGCTCTGCTCGCTCAAGAGGTAGAGACCAACAAGGCAAAAGCTGCTGCTGTCGCTGAGAAGCGCGCTGCCGCTGCTGCTGAGCTCGCTGCTGCTGCACAAGAGGCTGCGCAGGAAGCTGCTGCCGCAGAGGCTGAGGCTAAGGGCGAAGAGGCTCCGGCTGAGGCAGAGGCATAAACCTCTCGGAACATCGATATATCGACATATCGAAATACCGAAAAAGAAAGTCCAAGACGTAAGTTTTGGGCTTTTTTTTGTGCAAAAAGGAGAATTATTTGCATATATGCAAAATTTGTAGTATCTTTGCAAACTTTTACGCACTAATATGCAGGTATACGATTATTTAATAGTAGGTTCAGGACTCTTTGGGGCGACTTTCGCATATCATGCCAAAGAGGCAGGCAAGTCCTGTCTTGTTATAGACAAACGCCCCCATCTCGGCGGCAATCTCTACTGTGATTCCGTAGAGGGAATTCATGTCCACCAATACGGCGCCCATATATTCCATACAGCCAATAAAGAGGTATGGGATTTTGTAAACTCACTGGTGCCTTTCAACCGCTATACCAACTGCCCGGTCGCGAACTACAAAGGTGAACTGTACAACCTGCCGTTCAACATGAACACATTCTATCAGATGTGGGGTGTCCGCACGCCGGAAGAAGCGATGGAGAAAGTAGAAAGTCAGAAGTTGGAAGTCAAAAGCACGCTCCATGGCCGCGAACCGCAGAATTTGGAGGAACAGGCTTTATTATTGGTAGGAAAAGATATATACGAGAAACTCATCAAGGGTTATACCGAGAAACAATGGGGAAGACCATGTACGGATCTTCCGGCATTCATTATCCGAAGACTGCCACTGAGATTTGTATTTGACAACAATTATTTCAACGATCCTTACCAAGGTATTCCCATAGGCGGTTATAACGCTCTGATTGAAAAGTTATTGGAGGGCATAGACACCCGCACGAACTGTGATTTCTTCGCTCATCGCGAGGAATTGACAGCAATGGCAAAGACAATAGTCTATACCGGTCCTATTGACCAGTTTTATAGTTATCGGTTCGGCAAACTGCAATACCGCACAGTCCGTTTTGAGACCGAGATACTTGACACGCCTAATTATCAGGGCAATGCTGTCATCAATTATACGGACCGCGAGACGCCGTTCACGCGCATCATCGAGCATAAGCATTTTGAGTCTTTCGGTCCGGCGGTATATGAGAATCCGAAGACCGTCGTCAGTCGTGAGTATAGCATGGAGTGGCAACCGGGAATGGAACCTTATTATCCCGTCAATGACGAGCGGAACAGCGCCCTCTATGAGCAATACAAAGCACTCGCCCAAGAGGAGAAAAACGTGCTTTTCGGAGGCCGTTTGGCGGAATACAAATACTATGACATGGCACCCACGATCGAGAGGGCACTCCGTTTGGCAGATAAGGAATTGAGGGATTAAGTTGCAGCGGATATACAAAAATATGGTTTCGGTGGGAGTACTGCAGGTAGCTAACTACCTGATTCCGTTTTTGGTACTCCCTATTATCAGCCGCATTTTAGGCGCCACACTCTTCGGGAGCGTCAGTTACGCCCAGAATATCGTGAGTTACCTGACGCTACTGGTCAATTTCGGTTTCGAGTACTCCGCTACGCGGCAAATAGCATTGGCGGGCGAGGACAAAGAGGCTAAACGGCGTATATTCTGGGCGGTTCTGAGTGTAAAAGCCCTTTTGCTACTTCTCTCCTTCGCCATCCTGGCCATTTTGCCGCTTTTCATCCCGCGAATAACCGCAGACCCGGCGCTATATATCTACACCGCCCTTATCAACGTAGGAATCGTGGTGTTCCCTACCTGGTATCTGCAGGGCGAGCAGCAGATGGATAAGATGGCTTGGGCTAATTTCTTCATCAAGCTCCTGGGAGCCGCTTTGGTACTGCTCCTTGTCCGCGAGGCATCGGCTTACCGGCTCTACCCGTTGTTGCTCTCTGTAGCAAGCATTCTGGTGGGCGGATGCGCATTGATTTATGTCATCCGTCATTTCGGTTTGGGCGGTTTTGTGTGCACGCGTGCAGCCTTGCGCGAGGTAGTCTCGCCCAGTTGGCCGATTTTCCTCAACAACCTCTTCGGCAGCCTTTATACTACGGTTAACATGACCTTGCTCGGCATATACGTAGCAGATAATATAGTAGGTTATTTCTCGGCAGCACAGAAACTCGTCATGGCGCTGATCATGGTGGTTGTTCTGCCGGTTAGTATATCCGTCTTCCCAGAGATCAGCCGGCGGTTCGAGGAGTCCAAGGAGAGCGGGATTGCCTTTCTCAAACGCGCCATGCTGTATGCCGGTTCCGCTGCGGCGGTTGTCTCGCTCGCCACGTATCTCGTTGCCCCGTTAGCTATTCGTATCGTGTATGGTGCGGATTTTACCCCCGCCGTACAGATCCTACGATGGTTGTCTCCTATCCCCTTCCTCGTCATGACCGCTACCTTGCTTACTATACAGGGGTTATACGGCATAGGTCTGCAGCGCTATGCGCCATGGGTCGGTTTCACTCTGGCGGTCGTATGCATTACGATGAACATGATTCTCATTCCGCGGATGGGAGTAGCCGCTGTATGTATCTCGTGGGTGGTCGCTGAGGTGTTGGAATGCCTGCTGTCGGGCACTATCTTATTCATCAAAGGAAGAAAGGAAACAACCGAATAATGGAGAACTATACCGCGCTCATAGTATTGGTGTCCATCGCTATCGGCCTTCTGGATTTGTTTACCGACCGTTGGCAGTCGCTGCAACGCCAACTATTCCCTATTGCGCTGTTGGGAATCTATACCCTATTCGTCATCATGTATTATTTTGGTCCTGATATATGGACTTACGTGCCACATTATGAGGAAATAGGCAGTTTTAGTGAAGAGTTGGCATTCCGCCACAAAAACGGATTTGAGTTAGGGTACAACCTCTTTTGCAGCCTGATGAGTAGTATAGGGTTGAGTTATTGGGGGATGACTGTGGTAATCAAAACACTCTATTTCATTGCTATCTATCTTCTGCTTCGCCAACTGCCCCGCCGGCAAATGTTCTCATTAGCTTGTATTGTGTTGATTGATAGAGATTTGATTACGCATGAGAACCGTGAGTGCCTGGCAGTCTCATTGTTCATTTTTATGGTGCTGCTACTGCAGAACCGGCAATACTTATGGGCAGTTCTTTGCGCTGCGGCAGCCATTTTGACGCACAAAACAGCTATTTTGCCTATTGGAATCCTGCCCTTCGGCATCTTCTTCTACCGTCATCGCCAGTCAGCTACTCTCTACACCATTCTGATCATACTGCTGATGGTGATCATGTTGTTGCCCATTCAGCGTGTATCTGTGTCGGTGCTTCATCTTCTTCCCTTCCCGGATGTGTATATAGGCGCTCTACACCATCATTTGCAATTAGGACGACAATTCCAATTGATAGCACTTATCTATCTGGGTGTTTTATTGCTGATAAATATCTATATCAGTCGTACCGGACAGCAACATTACACGTGGGTTGCATATGTGGTGCTGGCAGGAATGGCAGTAGTTGTAGTGCTTTACCCGTACTATTTCCTTTTAGCGCGTATTCGTTCCTATTTTACGCCGATAGTGGTGTTTTATGTGGTTAAACTGGTGAGCGATAGTGAGCAAACTTATCATATTCCCTATGCCAATTTGGTCAAGCAGGCGTTGATGGTGCTGATTTTAGTTTATTACCTGCATTTTGCTATCAAGCTGGAGCGCTTCACTCACCAGCTCCATGCGCCGATAGCTCGTCCATGTACGATTTTCGAACTTCGTAACGCATCCCCGAAGCAGATTCGCGATCGGCAAATGAAGATAGCCTACCAGTATTGGCAACAGGATTACATGAAAGAGAAAGGCAACCGATTGTAGAATTATGCTACACATCCTTTTATCGACATATAACGGCGAGCGGTATTTATCCGAGCAGATTGACTCCATCTTGGCGCAGACATACACCGAGTGGCGGCTCTATATCCGGGATGACGGTTCCAGAGATGGGACGAAAGCTATTCTAAAGATCTATGCAAAGGCTCACCCGGAGCGGATTTTCATCGATGAAACCGAACCAAACGGGTTGGGGGCAATGCGTTCGTTTGAATACCTGCTGGCGCAACATGGCGATGCCGATTATTTCGCTTTTGCCGACCAGGATGATGTGTGGCTGCCCGATAAGATATCCTTATGTATGGAGACTATTCAGCAGGAAGAAGCGAAACATCCCGATAAACCGATTGTGGTACATACGGATCTCCAGGTGGTGGATGAGCAGTTGTGCGAGTTGTCGCCGTCCTTCTGGGCTTACGGAGGTATTCATCCCGAGATTCTGGATACGAACATCTATTATCTGGCAATCTGTAATAGTGTCACCGGCTGTGCGATGTTAATGAACCGCGCGGCGCGCGAAGCGGTGCTGCCGTTTCCGGAACATGTGTTCATGCACGATGCGTGGATAGGCATCCGCGTGCTGAGCGCGGGCGGAAAGGTGATTCCTATTCCGCAAAAGACTATCCTATACCGCCAGCATGGAGATAATGTCTGCGGTGCACAACGCTACCGTTTCCGGCTGGATAACCTGCGTGAGAAATACTGGTGGGCAGTGCGTAGCTACCAGACGGGACACCCGCTTGTTTTCCATAATATAGCGCATTTCTTATACTGGAAAACACGCTATTTCTTCACCCTTCATACCCTGCGCGCCTCATGAAAATAGCCTTTCTCATACAAGATATATCAACTGAAGGCGGTACCGAGCGCACCACTTGCTGCTTGGCGCAGGAGTTGGCTCGGAGGGGCCATGATGTGACGGTTGTCTCGGTCTTCCGCAACGAACCGGAACCGCATTATTCGGCTCGTGGCGTAGAGTTTGTCTATCTCACGGAGGATAGTTATACGTTGCAGGACAATGCTGCGGCTCGCCTGCGTAAGGTTTGGAAACAACGCCGAACGCTTCGTACCTGTACGGCATTGCAGGAGGCAGAGGTTATCATCTGTCAGAAGATTGCCGCTTCGTTCATGGCTTGGATGGCAGGTTTCGGATACAAAGCTATCGCCTGTGAACATTACCGATACGCCATGTACAATGCGCCTGTACGCCGATTAAGGAAGTGGCTCTATGGCCGCATGCAGGCAGTTATCACACTTACCGAGAATGACCGTAAGGCTTTCTTGCAAAGCGGATTGAAGAACGTGTTCTGCATCCCTAATATGATTTCTATAACTCCGCACCCATACTGCGGCGAAGAATCCAAAAGGATCATCTCCGTTGGACGGCTTACTGCCCAAAAAGGTTACGATCTCCTGCTGAACGCCGTTGCGATGATTTCCGATGAAATGGGCGATTTCCATGTGGATATATATGGCGAGGGTGAGGATCGTCAGGCGCTGGAAAACCAATGTCGCCAATTGGGTCTCTCCAAACGCGTGCATTTCTGTGGATATAGCGCAGCTATCGAATCCGTCTATGCCGAAAGTGCGTTCTACGTGATGAGTTCGCGGTTTGAGGGGTTCCCGATGGTACTGTTAGAAGCGGCATCGAGCGGTCTGCCTATCGTCAGTTTTGATTGTCCGGAAGGACCGGCAGTATTGCTACGAAACGGAGGAGGGACACTCGTCGAGAGAGAAAACGTACCCGCGTTGGCACAAGCCATCTTGCGGATGATTCAAGACCCGGAGTTACGCACTAAGAGCCATAGGGAGAGCGCGGCTGTCATTGCCCCCTATCAGCCCGAACAGATTGGCGCAGAGTGGGAAAAACTATTTAAGAATTTGAGCAAATAAGATATGAATAACAATTTAGTATCTATCATCACGCCGCTGTATAACGCGGAGCGGTATGTAGGTCAAACGATAGAGAGCGTTATGGCGCAGACCTACACGGATTGGGAGATGATTATCATCAATGACGGCAGTAAGGATAACAGCCTCGCTGTAGCGGAGTCGTACGCAGCGAAGGACCCGCGTATTCATGTCTTCTCACAGCCCAACGGCGGGTGTGCCGCAGCACGTAACCACGGATTACGTGAAGCTACGGGACGCTATTATGCTTTCCTGGATTCAGATGATTATTGGGACCCCACTTTCCTTGAGGAGCAGTTGGCGTTTATGGCGGAGAAGAATGCTGCTATCGTTACCTGCTGTGTGCGACGTGTGGATGAGAACGGCATAGAGATTCTTCGCCCGCAGATAGTGCCTGAGCGTATGGACTACTACGATATCCTCAAGAGTTGTAACCTTCCATGTCTGGCGACCCTCATTGATGCAAGCCGATTGCATGACATCCGGTTTCGCGAAGAGCTGCATAATCTCCGCGATGACTATGCCCTATGGCTCTCACTCATGAAACAGACCGACTATGCTTACGGAAACCAGAAAGTGCTGGCTAGTTACCGCCTCTCTGCCAACCAGGTTACCGGCAACAAAAGAAAAGTCATTATTCCGCAATTCATGGTCAATTACAAAGTGGAGAAATTAGGTCTCTTCCGCAGTCTCTATTACCTCGCTCACTGGGCGTGGAACGGCTATAAGAAATACCGCAAGTAATGCTTAATATATCTATCGTCTTATATCGTCCGAAATGGGAGGAAGAGGTACTACCACTTCTAAGGGAGTTATTGCAAGTAAAGAACCTGCGTAAGATTTACCTCCTTGATAACACCGAGCCGGAATTCCGTAAGGCTGATACCGCCGCGCAGAAAGAGACACTCTCTGCGCAGTTTGGCACCTCTAAACTGCGATATATGGCAATGGGCGAGAATATGGGTTACGGCCGTGCACATAACGTAGCCCTACGCGAGAGTGCCTATTACAGAACAGAGCTGCACCTCGTCATGAACAGCGACATCCGCGTCAAGGCGGAGGATATTGACGCTATGCACGACTGGATGCTCGCTCACCACGAGGTAGGTCAGTTAATGCCCAAGGTACTCAACCCCGACGGCTCGCAGCAGTACTTAGCCAAACGTCTTCCTGCGCCGATTGACGTTTTCGGCAGACGTTTTTTGCCGGCGTGGTCAATTGCTTGCCGTAACAAGAGGTATGAGTTGCGGGATATGGACCTCAACAGGCCTGTCAATGCTCCGTATCTGAGCGGTTGTTTCATGCTGCTGCGTACAAAAGCAGCAGTTGAAGCAGGTCTGTTCGACGAGCGCTATTTCATGTACCCGGAGGATATAGACCTTACGCGCACCATCCATCGTAACTGGCTCACACTCTATTATCCCCAATGGACTATTGTACACGCGCATGCGCGTTCCTCATATAAAAACAAACACATGCTCCGGATTCATATCCAAAACATGTGTCGTTATTTCAATAAATGGGGATGGGTTTTCGATGCAGAGCGGTATAGATTTAATCATTCACTTTGATTCCCTGAACGGTATATCGCTCATTATTACGGATAATATATAATTGTCCGTTCGTGATGATTTTTCGTACCTTAGAACTTTCCTCTTCTTTTACCAAGGATACCGCCGCAGAAATATGCGGATCTGTCATATAAATCGAATCTCCCGCGATTGTCATCTTACAACTCCATTCTCCTGTTCCTTTCCGCATGACAGGAATATACGCATCCGGAGCATCGTCTGACCGGGCAGCAATGACCACCTTGTAGGAACCTTCCGGATAGGAAGAGAAATCAGCGTTGTAAGTAACCTTTGGCCTGTATTTCCTCACGTCTAAAGGACTCATACTTTTACTATTAGACCGAGTCCTATAAAACGAACCATCCTCCTTATAGATATATAGTTTGAGATGTCCTGTCCAAGGCGAAAAGCCTCTATTGTGGAGTGAATCCACATAGAATACCACTTTTTCATTCCGAGCATATGAAGGAGCACTAATCCGGATATTCTCACAATTCAGAGAAGTGACATAATCTCCCCCGGCGTCCGGACGGATTCGGAAATAAAACTGCATCTGCTCAGTGTATGCTTTTCCGGAAGCAGCCCCTCCTGTTCCTTGCGTTTTTGGTTGAAAAGCAGATATACGATAGAAACCGTTACTCTTGCCATACCATCCCCAGTTGATATGAAGCAACCCGTCTGCATCCATTCCGTCACATACAAAAGCATGCCCTTCTTTATTAACTGTCTTGGCACTGATATAGACAGGACGTCCTTGCTTCAGTTCGGTAGCGATGGTGTCCAACAAGACTTCTTCCGGCGAATAATCTTTATAAAGCACTCCTATTCCTTTGTCATAACCGAAATGCTCTATCATAGATTTCACCATTTCATAGGAAACGGCGGAACTGGAAGAAGGGCCATAGTCCATATTAGCAGCTACTCCGCAATGATACACCAAAGTAGCTATTGCGTTCCGTTGGGCTGCAGATGCCGTATCCGGATAGGAATCCAAGATATCCTCCCAACGATATGTCGTCTGTCCGAAATCCGCACTAAGAGTCACAGAATCTTTGTTTTCCGCCTCCCATTTATAGGAATTTGTCCCTATACCCTGCGTAGGATAACGATAGACATTCATAATCTGGGATGCAGCAATTGCCACACAACCTGTTTTGCAATTTTTGCCGTTATAAGTAGGACAAAGATTATTAAACGGAGCACTCTGTCCCCATAAAGCGGAGCAGAAAGGAGCGACAGGTGTATAAGGCTTGGTCACATTATCCATCGCCTCGAGAGCCGAATAATCCTGCGCAACAGCTATCTCATGTGTATAGTCATTCAATAGAGTCCGAAGTCCATCTGGTAAATCTGTCTCATCCCAATGACCGGTATCCGAATAGCCCAAAACAGTATGTGCCCGGTTATCCGCTGCAATAATCACAAATCCTTTTTCGTTTTCACGGTTCAAGACATAAAAAGCAGGCTCACCATCCGATGTCAGAGCCGTATAGACATGACGCGAAGCGGGCACCAAACTGCGTGCCTGCCGGAGAGTGCGGGGAGAGGCACAAACACTGCCTACAAAACAAAGGACAGGAATCCAGAAAAAGATCTTCTTCATAATGAGAATAATCTATAAGTTAGGTATCCGCTATACATAAGAATCAGCAAGAGCCCTGCCCATCGCTGAATCTTACGTTCATGATTGGTTTTGAGTGCCAGCCATACTACAATACTTCCAACGGCAGCAAACCACGCGTCTAACTCAATCCCACTATAAGCAGGAAGCGGAGAAATCACAGCACTGGTTCCCAATATAAAGAAGACATTAAAGATATTACTGCCGACCACATTGCCCAACGCTATGTCACTATTATGCTTCATCGCAGCCATCACAGAGGTAGCCAGTTCCGGTAAAGATGTACCGAGCGCTACGATGGTCAGTCCAATGATAGCCTCTGATACCCCCATGCGGGTAGCTATGTCCACCGCACTTTTTACAATCAGCTCACCGCCGACCACCAATCCTACAAAACCCCCAATAATTAGAGCTATCGCGCGCCTAATTGGAATGTCCTTTACCGTTTCCGCTTCCGCTTCGTCCGGATGATCCTTTGCATGCCGGAAAGTATTATAGAGGAAATAACAGAACAGGAGCAGCAATATCACACCCCCGATTCGTCCTATACCTTTGCAATTTTCCCCCCACGGACTTTGGATAGTAACAGCTACGTATACCAAGACTCCGGCAATAATGGACAAGGGGATATCAAAGTCACGACTTCTTTTTTGCGAAGCCACCGGATACACCAAAGCCGTCAGTCCCAAAATCACAAAGGTATTGATAATATTCGAACCTAAAATATTTGTGATAGCAAGATCAGTAGAACCTTCCGCAACGGAAACCATATTCACCACAAATTCCGGCATGGAGGTACCAAACGCCACCACCGTAAGACCTATCACAAGATCGGAAATCCCAAACTGCTTGGCTACCGCTGATGCTCCGTCCACAAGCCAGTCTGCACCTTTCACCAATGCTACGAAACCTAATACAATGAAGATAGCTCCTACCCACCAACCATAAGATAACAATGATTCTATCATTTTGTTAAAATGTCGCTACGCGACGTTAAATAGTTAAAATGGTTCCGCATAGCGGAACGTTAAACTGTTACACATTGAATAGGAAGTGCATGATATCTCCGTCCTGGACAAGATAATCTTTGCCTTCCGTAGCCAGTTTACCGGCAGCACGACATTGCGCTTCACCTCCCAGCGTAACGAAATCATCGTATTTAATTACTTCCGCCCGGATGAACCCACGTTCAAAATCCGTATGGATGACTCCCGCACATTGAGGCGCTTTGTACCCGGCTTTAAAAGTCCATGCACGAACTTCATCCGAACCGGCAGTAAGGAATGTACGGAGATTCAATAGCGCATACGCGGCTTTAATAAGACGATTTACTCCTGATTCTTTCAGCCCAATTTCCTCCAAGAACATCTGTCGTTCCTCGTAAGTTTCCAACTCGGCTATCTCGCTTTCAATCTTCGCAGCGAGAACCAAGACTTGCGCATCCTCGTCCTTGACAGCCTCACGAACCTGCTCCACGTACGCATTGCCGCTCACTGCTGAAGCTTCATCGACATTGCAGACATACATAACGGGTTTATTCGTTAGCAGGAACAAGTCTTTGGCAGCTGCTTCCTGCTCTTTGTTCTCCAACTCCACCGTGCGGGCGTTCTTTCCTTGAGATAGCGCCTCTTGGTATTTTACGAGTACCTCAAGTTGCAGTTTGGCAAACTTGTCGCCGCCTGCTTTTGCCGCCTTCTCGCATTTCTGAATACGCGCCTCTACCGTCTCGAGGTCTTTGAGCTGTAACTCGGCATCGATAATCTCTTTGTCACGCACAGGGTTGACACTTCCGTCCACATGTACCACGTTCTCGTCATCAAAACAACGCAACACATGGATGATGGCATCTGTCTCGCGGATGTTCGCGAGGAACTTGTTTCCGAGTCCTTCTCCCTTGCTGGCTCCTTTGACGAGTCCGGCAATATCTACAATCTCAACGGTCGTCGGAATGACGCCTCGCTCGGGGTGACATAGTTCGCCGAGCTTAATCAGTCGCTCGTCCGGTACCGTAATCACACCCACGTTAGGTTCAATAGTACAGAACGGGAAGTTCGCGCTCTGCGCCTTGGCATTACTCAAACAATTAAACAGGGTACTCTTGCCCACGTTCGGCAAACCCACTATTCCACATTGTAATGACATCTTTTCTAAACTATTTACTTTTTTCTTTCAATTTTACTCATGTGTTATTTCCGGTGCTACCATTTTCAGGAACTTCTCCGGTAAAGGCAAGCGGTTCGGTCCACAGCTATTACCGTATTTATTACGTACAAACTGGCCGTTCTCCTCTTTGCGTTCCTGCCCATCAATAAATTTGGTAACAAGGTATATGTATAATTTCTGCCAATCAGCCACGAGGTTATCGGCTTGTGAGCACGAATAGGACGTCAGGAATGCCCTTGCATCCTCTTCGCTCATAGATGCGATCTTTGCATCAACACCCTCTATCTGGGTATTAAATTTATCATCCCATGCCTGCTGCAACTGACGGATATGCGGGTACATACGGCTGTATTTGGTGTATGCCCAGTTCGCTACCATATTAAATGTCCACCATGCACTGGTAGGACTAAAGGTATAACTGTCTCCATTCCCCTCTGCAAAGCATTCTGGCACGTGGTTAATGCAACTATACATCGGCGTATAACAACTGCATGCGGCATCATCTACTCCAAACCAGAAAATACCTTTCTTACCATTCCGCATTTGAGAGACGAAAGACCATGCCGTTTGCTGAGTAGCCGTAGGACGCTCATACCAATATTGGAGAGTATCAGTATCATTAACAGCACATTTGAATCCCAATCCGCCGTAACGCAGTTTACTTTCCCATGGTCCGGCATCCGTACCTTGAGTGATATCCAGCGGAGTACCTTTATACTCATCCCGCATACACTCCTTCATATCCTGTACCGTCACTTTGCGGTTAGGAATAATCCATAGTGGCATACACTCGCCGGCGTCTTTACCTTTAGACTCGCGGAACGTCTTACCCGTGGCATAGTCGAAATAGCGGTCCATATCGTTGGAGAAATGGCGGAAGAACGACCACACGCGCGCCTCGCACACATACAAACCACTGAATTCAAAGGGGTTATATGCAGCTTGGAAAGAGAAATCTTGATCTACTCCCGTAAAATAACCTTTCTCGCGGGCAAAAGAGATTACATCTTTGCTCCACATCCAATCGCCTTTGCAGACACAGTTCAATTTCTTCTGGAGACGTTTCTCTTCTTTGGTCAGTTTATGCTTGATTTTCAGAGGCAAAGTAGTAATTCGCGATTGGTTTGCATGCGCTGCGATAGCATTGTCAGGAATACGGACGGCTACCCAGTTAGCCCCTTTCTGACCTTTGCCTTTACCAATCAAATCCATCATCCATACCTCATTCGGGTCTCCGAAAGAGAAGGTCTCACCTTCCGATGCATAACCATATTCATTCACCAGGGTGATAAACCATTCAATGGCCTCTCGTGCAGTTTTAGAACGCTCCAAGGCAATATAAATCAAACTGCCGTAATCCACTCCTACAGTATCCCATAAGGCCTCTCTTCCTCCCCACGTAGTCTCGCCTATAGTCACTTGGTGCTCATTCATATTCCCAACTACGGTATATGTATGAGCGACTTGCGGTATCGCGCCTTGGGGACGACCTGTATCCCAATCTTTTACTTCCCGCAATGCCCCTTCAGGCCAGTCTTTCGCAGGGGAATAATGCAAGAAACCGAACATGCCATACGAATCGGCGGCATAGGAGATCATCGTACTGCCATCCGCAGAGGCATTCTTGCCCACGATAAAATTGGTACAAGCGATAACTTTCAAAGGAAGCAAGAGCGCCACTATTGTTATTGTCAGAGCGGCGATAAACCGTCTGTTATACCGCTTTGCAGTCCGACTGCTTCCGGTGTTTGCTGACAAATGTTTCATAAAAGTCTTGGATTTTGAAGTTCTTGTATTCTGATATCTCTCTTTTTCAACGCTATTTCATATGCTTTTCGATAGTACTGGAAGAAATGTTTCCAGTCCGCTCTCTTGGCTACAGCAGCCGCCTCTTGTCTTGCCCGCGCTTTATCCTCCCCACAAAGACGGTCAAAACGCAGCAAATCATCCGCTATATGTTCAGCCACCTCATCAAAATTAGAGTCATTGCGGTCAATCACGACAACGCCATACTGATTTTTCTGCTGCGCAGCCCAAGCCCCGAAACCGGCAAGGGAGGTAGTGATTGTCGGAACATGGAAGGCACAAGATTCCAGAGGAGTGTATCCCCAGGGCTCATAGTACGACGGGAAGACCGTGACATCCATACCAATCAGCAAATCATAATAGGTCATGCCGAAAAGCGGGTCATTCCCATCCAGATAATAAGGCACAAAGATAGCACTCACTTTGCCTTTGCGCGACGGGGCTCGGTCCAGATAAGGAATCATTACAAAAGCCACTACTTCTTTTTCAGGCTGGTCACTATGATAAATCTTCTGAGCCAGTTTATCAAGAGCCGCCGCAAAAACATCTATACCTTTGTTTTTCCATTCCTGACGTCCGGAGATAGCCACTAAAAGTGCATTTTGAGGAACAGTTCCACCCAATTGTTCACCAGCCACACGACGTAGTGCCTCACGCGCTTCCGCGCGCTTGATATCAAACGATTTGCCTTTAGGAACAAACGTAGGTTCAAAACCATTGGGCGTGACTATATCAACCGGTTTGTCCAGTAGTTGGGCACACTCTCGTGCTGTGATATCACTGACGGTAGTGAAACAATCCGCCTTATGCGCTGCCTGTTTCTCCGCCGAATGTTTGGAAACCATATTCAGCTCCTGTGCCATCTGGTCGCCATTATACCCCGTGAAATAGTCGTACAGCGGTTTCCCGTTTCCGGCTATCGAGCGTCCGATTCCCGTAGCATGTGTCGTAAAGAGGGTCGCAATTTGGGGACAATGATCCTGAAGATAAAAGATAGAGAAAGCCGTTTGCCACTCATTGGCATGCATACAGAAATCCGGCTTTGGTCCTTTCGATTTTTGGCTTCCGACCAAATGATGGTACAGGCTCTCCATCACCATGCCGGCGGCATATCCGAAGAGACATGACTCATCATAATCACCATATGCGGCATGGCTTTGCACTTGGAACTTCTCCCATGCCCAGGCATAAATCTCATTTTTGCGTGACCATAGAGAATCAAACTTGAGTAATACAGTTATAGGTTCTCCGGGTATCTGCCAGCGGCCAACACGAATAGAGGTTATCCCGTTTTTAGCGACATCAAAAGCAGAAAGCCATTTCTTCAAAAGCGATTTGTCTTCCTTAAAATAAATATCACTATGTTCTCCGAAGTCAGGGCCAAAGAAGAATACTTTGTCAGGATGTTCCGCCTGCATCGATGCCGCGCGAGTACTTAAAACGGCGTAAATGCCGCCTACTCGGTTACATACCTCCCATGAGGTCTCAAAAATATAATCTGGTTGTTTCATTATCTTTTTTCCGCGTCAGCGGCTATTTTTATTACATCTTTCAAGGTATTCAATCGTACCGGTATTGTTACAAACTGATTATTACCGGACCCGACAAACGGCATATACCATACTCCTTCCTTATTCGCCCAATAGATACGGTTATCCTTGGTATCCAGGGTCATTGCCTTGCATGTGGCAGTATCTATCTGCACTCTGTCCGAGCCATCCAGATGCGCAACCCACAAACCATTGGCGCGGTAATAAATCTTCCGGCTTGCAATACGGAAGCCCTGAATACCCGGGAAAGCGGATTTCAGACTGTCAATAGACACTACATAGTTGTTATACCGCTGTATCGTATCCTGCTCTGCTTTCAAGAGAGAGTCCGAACGGTCATCCGAAGCAGGAAGTAGCATTTCCGCATAAGTACCGAAGATACGTTGACGATAGTCTCCTTGCGGAGTACGGAAAAGCACAGCGTTTGTAGCACGATCCTGCACGTTGAACGATTGTTCGATATGCGTCGTGTCCCCGTTCAGCACTACTGTAAGCCATATCGGCGCGTCATCCATAGCTTTCGTGAAATGCACCTTTATAGAACTCCCATCCAAACGAGCGGAGGTATCCGGGAAGGAGACATACGGCGTATTCAGAGGAAATCCCCATTCATAAGACACATCGTAGTTATAGGGGTTATAGACTACCGCTTTGAAAGTATAATCGGTATAGACCGTAAATTCTTTTGCGTCACATGTAAAAGTAGGAACGGTATCGTATATCGTAATCTCTTTCGTTGCCGAACGGGAGGATTTACCGTCCACCTGAAGCGTCACTTTATATGTTCCGGGTTGTCTATAGACATACGTCGGAGATTTCAGAGTGGATGTCGCTCCACTTCCGAAAGTCCAGTTCCATTCCTCTCCCGAAGAGGACAAATTAGAAAAAGTAACCGTCTGACCAGCACGTGGTGCTGCAGGCGAATAAGTAAAATCCACATTAACTTGCTTGCATGCCGTTATTGCCAAGCAAGTCATCAATAATAGTACTATTTTTCTCATATGTATCTTTGGCATTCAGCCAGTGTATTTCTTTATCACGCCGGAACCATGTCATCTGGCGTTTGGCATAATGACGGGAATTTTGCCGGATCAGTTCTACAGCGCGGGTCAAATCATATCGCCCGTCGAAATAATCAAACAACTCACGGTACCCTACCGTTTGCAAACTATTCAATGCTCTCTTCGGATATACCGATTTTGCTTCCTCCACCATTCCGTCCTTAATCATCTGATTCACGCGGGCATTTATGCGCGCGTATAACTCTTCTCTGTCGCGCGTCAGAGCTATCTTGAGGATTCGGAAAGGACGTTCTTTTTTCAGTCGCGTACGCAATGACGAATAAGGTTTACCGGTAGTCATACATATCTCCACGCAGTGCGCCAATCGCGCCGGATTCAGTCGGTCCACTTCCTCCCAATACACAGGATCCAAGCGTTGTACCTCTGCTTGCAACCATCTCAACCGCTCATCTCCGGTTTCTCCTTTTCTTTCTACTTCTTTCCGTATCTCCGCAGGCACGGATGGCAAATCGTCCAGACCGTTACAAACGGCATCGGCATACAACGTAGAGCCCCCGGTCATTACCACTATATCATGCTCTTGAAACAATTTTTCCAATAATGCAAGAGCCTCTCTTTCGTACTCTCCTGCATTATAATCCTCCTCTAGCGCGCGTGTGCCGATAAAATAATGCTTTACACGGGCTTGCTCTTCCTTAGTCGGAGCGGCTGTGCCTATCGGTATTTCCCGGAAAATCTGACGGCTGTCGCAACTCACAATCGGCGAGCCGTACCGCTCCGCCAACCGCAGCGATAACTCCGTCTTCCCTACTCCCGTAGGACCTAATATCAAAAGCAGAGTTTTCACGCCGGTTCAACCGGTTATATCCGTTCTTCCGGTTTCACCGGTGCTATTAAAACATCGTTCCGTCATCAAAACTCAAATCCTGAAAGCCCTCCATGTCGATGTCGCCCAGGTCGTATTCGTCCTTGAACTCGTCGTCAAACATGAAATCATCGTCGCCTTTCTTGCCGCTGATGCCGGCTAATGGGTCCTCACTCTTCAGCTGCTTCGGGGCTTTTCCTTTGCTTTCCACACATTCTACTCCGTTCATCGTGCCCGGTTTTATTTCTTTCAGACTGCCGAAGAAATAACGCTCAAACATCGGATCGAAGATATATATCAGCCGCTGCCCCTGTTCCTCAATCAGGTCAGAGAGACGGGTCTCATTCATCACCATATTGTCATATTCGAAATTCGAACCCATCTCCACCAGTGTTATCTCCTGTCCTTTTTCCCATTCGTCATTGCAAAGGAAGAACGAGGTCATCTGGTCATCCGGATAGCCTACGCTCTTCAAAATAGCCTCATGAAGCTCCAGAAAAGTAGCATCGGGATCGGCTTCAAACACGCGACGGAAAGCAGGGTCGCCCTCCTCGCACGAAAAAGTAAATCTGTATATCATATTCGTTTGATTTGTTTTTTTTTCTAAATCGGGTGCAAATATACTGCTTTTTTTGCACATATGCAAATTTTGAGGTGTTTTTCCTGTTAAAAAACGAGAAATTGAAAGCAGAAAGAAAGTACAGCAATCGCCTAACTATCCGATAATAACCTACTAATCGTGTACTATAAGCATTAAGGGAACACGAAGCGGGAGCGCTTTTTTATGCCGGTTACTTAGCCGCTGCTAATAGCCGCATAAACTGCATAAGTCGCATAAACTACATAGGCTGCATGAGCAGAAAAAGCATACTTACTGAGCTATTACTACCGGCAAAAAATGTAGAGTAAAACTCTACTATGTCCAAAAAAATTATAAAAAACTTGCATATGTGCAATTTTTGTTGTATCTTTGCAGCGTGATTTGTGACTATAATCAAAATTTATTCTTTTAATACTTAAAACTATGGCTAAAAAAGCATTGAACAAATGGACTGCGCCGAAGAGCGTCGCTCCCGAGAAAATCATTCAGTTTGGTGAAGGTAACTTCCTCCGCGCTTTCGTAGATTGGATTGTATGGAACATGAACGCAAAGACGAACTTTAACGGTTCGGTAGCTGTTGTTCAGCCGATCGAGAAAGGTATGGTAGAGTGGCTTAACGGTCAGGACTGCTTGTATCACGTAAACCTGCAGGGTCGTCTGGACGGTAAGGCAGTGAACAGTCTGGAGCGTATCGACGTCATCAGCCGCGCGCTGAACCCGTACACCCAGAACTGGGCATTCATGGCGCTCGCAGAGCAGCCGGAGATCCGTTTCGTCATCTCCAACACGACCGAGGCAGGTATCACTTTCGATGACAGCTGCAAGTTCACCGACGCTCCCGCAAGTTCGTATCCGGGCAAGCTTGTTCAGCTTCTCTTCCGTCGTTATAAGACCTTCAACGGCGATCCGACCAAGGGTCTGATTTTCATGCCGTGCGAGCTGATATTCCTGAACGGACACCACCTCAAAGACTGCATCCGCAAGTACATCGAGTTGTGGAAAGACGATTTCGGAGCAGACTACGCAGGCTTCAAAGAGTGGTTCGAGAAATACAACTACGTTTGCGCAACGCTCGTTGACCGTATCGTACCGGGCTTCCCGCGCAAAGACATCGCCGAGATCCAAGAGAAAGTGGGCTACAACGACAACCTCGTTGTTCAGGCTGAGATCTTCCACCTTTGGGTTATTGAGAAACCGGAGAACATGTCTATCGCCGAGCTCGAGGCTGAGTTCCCGGCTAACAAGGCTGGTCTGAACGTGCTCATCGCCGAGAGCGAGAAGCCGTACCACGAGCGTAAGGTAACGCTGCTGAACGGCCCGCACACCGTGCTTTCGCCGGTTACTTATCTGAGTGGCGTGAACATCGTTCGCGATGCTTGCAACCACGAGGTGCTCGGCAAATATATCCACAAAGTAATGTTCGATGAGCTCTTGGAGACGCTGAACCTGCCGAAGGACGAACTGAAGGCTTACGGCGAGAGCGTATTAGAGCGTTTCAACAACCCGTACGTAGATCACCAGGTAACTTCGATCATGCTGAACTCGTTCCCGAAATTCGAGACACGCGACCTGCCGGGTCTGAAGGTTTATCTGGAGCGCAAGGGCGAGCTGCCGAAGGGCTTGGTTCTCGGTCTGGCTGCTATCATCGAGTACTACAAGGGTGGTGTTCGTGAGGACGGCGCACCTATCCAGCCGAACGACGCACAGGAGATCATGGACCTCTTGAAAGAGCTCTGGGCAACCGGCGACACCCGCAAGGTGGCAGAAGGCGTGCTCGGCGCTACCGACATCATCTGGAAAGAGAGCAAAGAGGACCTCAACAAGATCCCGGGTCTGACCGACCTCGTTGAGCTCTACCTCAACTCAATCGAGTCTGTCGGCATGCTCAAGACCGTTCAGCTCATGCTCGCTGCCGACAAGGTAGATGACGTGATTGCAAAGATCAAGAGTTTATTCTAAAAACCTCGACATATCGACATATCGGTATATCGACATATCGAAAAGTTTATGACTAATGTCTTAAAAATCAATCCGGCGGATAATGTGGTAGTAGCAATACAACCGCAATCCGCCGGTGCGGTTATTGAAGTGGACGGCAAGCAGATTACGGTCCTCGAGGACGTGCCTGCCGGACACAAGATAGCCATCACCGATCTCGCTGAGGGCGAGAACGTCATCAAGTACGGATTCCCGATCGGTCACGCCAAGGAGGCGAAGAAAGCCGGCTCCTGGATGAACGAGAACAATATCAAGACCAACCTCGCGGGTCTGCTCTCTTACGAGTACCACCCGAAGGAGGTCGTTCTCAACATCCCTGACGAGAAACGCACATTCATGGGCTACCGCCGCAAAGACGGACAGGTAGGTATCCGTAACGAGGTGTGGATCATCCCGACCGTAGGTTGCGTCAACGGTATCATCCAGAAATGTGCCGAGCGTCTCCGTCAGGAGACCGGAGCGGATAATATCTTCGCCTTCCCCCATAACTACGGCTGCTCGCAGTTGGGCGATGACCACGAGAACACGAAGAAGATCCTGCGTGACATGATCCATCACCCGAACGCCGGTGCTATCCTCGTCGTGTCCCTCGGTTGCGAGAACAACCAACCGGATGTCTTCAAGGAGTTCTGCGGTGAGATTGACGAGGACCGCGTGAAGTTCGTCACTACCCAGAAGATCCAAGGCGACGAGGTGGAGTACTGCATGCCAATTTTACGCGAACTCTATACCAAGACCCAGCACGACAAACGTGTGGCAGTGCCTTTGAGCGAACTGCGCGTGGGACTCAAGTGCGGCGGCTCCGACGGCCT
>DEIW01000199.1:22476-22625 GCA_002352705.1 Bacteroidales bacterium UBA2764
GTGCCGGAGATGTTCGGCGCCGAGACAATCCTCATGGACCGTTGTGCCAACCGTGAACTCTTCGACCAGACCGTCAGCCTCATCAATGATTTCAAGGACTATTTCCTGAGTCACGGCGAACCGGTGGGCGAGAACCCGTCTCCGGGTAA
>DEIW01000196.1:0-2351 GCA_002352705.1 Bacteroidales bacterium UBA2764
ATAACAGCTGTAGAAGCATGCTTACGATGTGCAGTACCAAATGCATCCATTACATAGCAGTCTGCATAAGAAGCCAAAGTCTTAGCAAAATCCTTCTGACGAGCCTTCATCTCTTTCTTGGCTGCCTCGTATGCGGGATCTTCTTTCTCAATACCTACGGGTTTGCCTTCCTCCTCGGGATAGAAACGCAGGTTCTCGAGCAGCAGTACCTCGCCCGGTTTGAGTGCGGCAGCCTGAGCCTGTGCCTTGGCGCAGTCCTCGGCGAACTGAACCGGGCATCCTAATGCAGCTGCTACAGCGTCTTTGATCTGACCGAGGCTCATCTTAGGCTGTACTTTGCCTTTGGGTTTGCCCATGTGGCTCATGATGATGAGCGCGCCGCCCTCGTCAAGGATGTGTTTGAGGGTGGGGAGAGCACCGCGGATGCGGGTGTCGTCTGTGATTTTTCCGTTCTCGTCAAGTGGTACATTGAAGTCCACACGTACTATCGCCTTCTTGCCGGCGAATTTGTAATCTTTGATAGTCATAGTGTATTTGTTTTTATTTAGTTAGTTTGTTGGCTGGTTGACTAGTAAACTAGTAGACTAGGAGGCTAGTAGACTAGTTTTTTTACCAATCGATTGAGTTGAGGCGGCCGCGATAAACGTCGCTGTAGGTCTGTTCGCTGTCCTCGCCGCCGAAGATAAAGATACTATTCTCGCGGACGATGGTACTCAGTTTCTGACGTGCCTGGTATGCTTCGGGCAGACGGTTCTTCGTGGTGTCGGCTTTCGTCCAGTTCAGTCCTTCGTCGGTGGAAACCAGTACATCGCGTCCCAGATAAGTCATGTTTCCGTCCACGCCGCCAAAGAGCAGAAGCTGGTTGTTATAATAGACGATAGATATACCTGTCATGCTCTTGAAGGACGGACGGTCCTGAGAGTATTCCTGCAGGCGGTAGCCGTTATTCTCTTTGATATGAGATGAGTATTCGAGATTCCACCGCGTATTCAGAGCCAATCCGTTCTCTGCAAAACCGCCGATGATCATTGCTCTTTCGCGCAGACTGGAACTGATGAAACAAACGGTTCCGAAATCGCTGACCGGAAAATCAGCCTTTGGTTGCAGACCGCTCAGTTTCAGCGTGTCCTGCTCTATATAGGCGAGTTCGTATTTTTTATTGTTCTGCACGAGCGCCCAGACGTGTTGGTTCCAGTATAGCAGGAGGGTTGTAATCGGATGACTTACTTTCTTGCCTGTCCATGTTACTGCATCTGTACTGGTATAAACCATACTGTCCTGCCCGTAATACATTTTTGTACCGTTACTGACAATCTGCCGTACTTTGGTGCCGGCAGGCAGACCTTTCATAGTCCCTACATCTTCCCATGAAGCGCCATCCGCTGAGCGGTATGCGCGTAAGTCAAAACCATTGGACGTAAGCATGGTGAAATCACTGCCTGTCTCCACAACTCGTTGGTCACAGTCGTCTCTTCCCAAAACACCGGCGGATAACTGTGTCCAAGTATATAAGTCCGGGTCAGCTTGGTGAACCGTTGCCCGTATTTCGTAGGTTTTGATATTAGACTTGTCTGCCGAACGGATGGTAAGATAGATAGGTGTCTTGGTAAAATCCAAAGTGTCATACCCGGTCAGGACATGTATCGTGTCGTTCATGGTGAGATAGGCGGCGTCCGGCGTGGCTGCGAAAGTGAAACGCGGAACCACGCGCTTGAGGCTTGTGCCATACAGAATGGAATCTCTATTCCATACCAATCCCGTGTCATTACGTTCCTCGACGGTGAAGACCGCTTTCGCCAAGCCCGGCATGGAGTCGTTTTTGACAAAATAGAACGATTTCAGTTGGGCAAGAGAGCGGTTGACCTGAGTCGTCTCTGTACTACGGCTGCAAGCACATAAAAGAACCGCTGTTATCGACAATAAGTATAAAAAACGCTTCATTCTTTATTATTTTTCTCTAAACCTTGCATATTTCGGAAAAAAGCAGTAATTTTGCAGCCCGAAATATAAAACAGGTATTTAAATCTTATATCACTTATGCTTTTTGAATCACAAATACATGATTTTTTAGCTTGGTTGCCCTGGGTTAGTATCCGTCGTGATCAGTCGGCTATGCGTGCCATTGTGGAGCAGCGTCGCCGTATGTTGTCCGCGGAGGAGGTTGCGGCAGACTCTGAACGTATTATTTCCCAAATAGAGCAGATGTCCGTTTTCCGTAATGCCCAAACGGTGATGCTTTATTACCCCATTCATAATGAGGTGGATTTGCGTCCGTTGCTGTCCAAGTACGAAGGACAAAAAACATTTCTTTTCCCGGTTACTCATCGCCACTCGATAGAGGTCAGACCTTA
>DEIW01000196.1:2380-2666 GCA_002352705.1 Bacteroidales bacterium UBA2764
CACCTTATGACGGCGAGGACATGATGCGCAAAGGGCGTCTCGGGGTGCCTGAACCTCAAACCCGCACTTTCAAAGGTTCTATTGATGTGATGTTCGTTCCCGGTGTGGTCTTTGACCAGCATTGCCACCGTATTGGTCGGGGAGGAGGATATTATGACAAGTTCTTAAGCAAGCATCCATATACTCCCAAGATCGGAGTATGCTATGATTTCCAACTCAAGAAACATGACATCCCTCATCTGTTCTCGGACAAGAAGGTCGACCGCATCGTCACTCCTCAAAAGAC
>DEIW01000196.1:2694-2866 GCA_002352705.1 Bacteroidales bacterium UBA2764
AAAGACCATTGGATAGTCGGTTGTATGTCGCGTATATGTTGTAACTCACGGTCGCTCTCGGCTGTGAGTTTTCTTTCTCCCTTGCGGTAGTAGTAAATCACGCCGTACATCTGGCATTTCATCATCTTGGCGTAAGGGAGTTGGTCTTTATAATAGTCCTCTACGAGGTTCC
>DEIW01000112.1:0-2273 GCA_002352705.1 Bacteroidales bacterium UBA2764
GTGAAGAAGAAGTTCATCGAGAAGAACCCATTCTACGGCATTTCCAAGAAGAAGAAAGAAGCCAAGAAGCGTACCGTAATTAACGCAGACGCTCGTGCTATCATGCGTGAATGGTTTATGAATAATAACCCAGGTTATCTGCTCATCTGTGAACTGGTGTTCCAATCGCTGATCCGTCCGACCGAAATCAGCAAACTGCGCGTGAGTGACGTAGATTTGGAGCACAAGGTAATTCACTTGGATGGCAGTATAACCAAGACAAAGTACTCGCGTAAAGCCGTGTTGAGCGACGAACTGATTGAGATACTTGGACGTAACATCCAAGGAGCGAACCAAGATGATTACCTCATCAGTAACGGCTACCTGCCCGGCAAGGAGCCTATCAGTTCCCGCATGTATCGCAAGACGTGGGACAAAATGCGTAAGCAGTGCCACCTCCCGGACACCATGCAGCTCTACTCCCTCCGTGATACGGGTATTATCAGCCTGTTTGATAATGGAGCAGACGCAAATACTGTCAAGGGAGCAGCAGACCACCACAACCTCAACATTACGTCCATCTACTGTGATCACGTGGATGACAACCTTGTTGAGAAAGTCCGCAAGCACTCGGCTAAGTTCTAAGAGATTGGCGGTCGGGGATTAGTCATCGACCAGCCAAAACTCTCCTTTCATCAGCTCTGACATTCCATCTTCCGTGAAGGTAGCGGTTATCTTCTCGCAGATATACCGCTGACCATGGATGATGAACAGTGAGCGAACATTGGGAATGTCCTTCGCAAGGAAGCTAAACTTATATTTCTTATTGGAAGCGATAGCGTGCGTCTTGCCATTGGTGGCAAAGATCGACGACCGTAAACGCATACTGAAATACGTCAGTTCAAAGTCCATTTGACGCGGATAGGTCAGTACATGGTCAATGACCGGATGGGTATATTTTCCGTACATTGCGTTATAAGTAGCGCCATTCCAGAAGCCCATATACAACTTATCAAAGTACTCTACAGACCGCTCACTTTCACCTGCCGCAAGCTTCTTGTCGGCATAGTCCCAAGGGATGGACTGATTAGAATTATTCACGTACTCGCCACACTCCAAGAAGAAGGCATCGCCCTTGAAATTCCCGTCGGCGTAAGCCTCATCTATCCACACCGGAACTATCTTGATCTCAATCGTCTCTGCGCTCTCATCCACGATGGAGTCACCGAACATATTGATAGGCTCCAAGGTGTTCAGATAGCGCGTGTTACCCTCTAAGTTAGCAGGCTGCGAAGAGTCCACGATATATGACCCGTAATTTCGCAAAATAAAATACGTATTCTCTGCCTTGCAATAATACAGATATTCAGGGTTCCAGCCGTTATAATACACCTGCACGTAGTCAGCTGCGCCAGCCATCTCGATATAGAGCCGCTGCGCCCCGTTCACTTCCTTATAGAATTTGCCGTAGTTATAGGTGCCTAACTCCCAAGAAAAGATAACGTCCTGCGTTTTCATCATGTCAACGAACCATTTGCAGGAGTAGTATTTCCATTTCCGATGGCTGCACTCCGAAAATTTGAGGTTGACGTATTCCCTGTACTTGCAAGAACCTGCATCCTCCACGGTTGAGGAGAACTCGTCCACGACGTTCGTTAACTCAACTGTACCAGCCCCCTCTATTGCTTCTTTGGAGAAGCAGAAAGAAATATGCTTTGTGGCATGGTCGATATCAAACTCTCCATTCAGGAAATACTCCAGTTGTTCAAACAGCTCTGTGAGCGTCCAGTGCGGCAGCGCTGTAGCCCAGTTCTTACAGGGCCAAGCATAAGGCAACGTATTGCATACTACAAGGTACTTGTACTGACTATTCATCAGTTTTGAAAAATCGTACGAATAACCGATAGCGTTGCATATCTGCTTGAGCAAATAAACAAGATACGGCTGGAACGATAAGCCTTTCGTATCATAGTGCCACGAAGTGGGCCAAGAAGCGCTATCATTCGGGCGATTTTGCACGTTTCCAGTGGAGTTATTCACCCACGGAAATGCTATATAATTCAAGCCATCATCAATGTTGTGCCCGATGTGGGCTTTGGGTGAGAACGAGGACGTTGAAGTGTCCGGATAACCCAAGTTCAATTCATTGATATAGATGGACTCAAAACTGTCTGAATAGTTCTGTACGGAGCGCCCTTCAAGGAACTGCGTTTTGACCTCAATATCACTAATTTCCGTGATGGTAATTGAGCCATGACGATAGAAGGCACCATGCCTGATTTCGCAGTCAAACA
>DEIW01000112.1:2290-3612 GCA_002352705.1 Bacteroidales bacterium UBA2764
TATCTGTTGAGCAACCACGTCTTTGCGGTTGATATGCCCGAAAATGGCGAGATTGCCCGGACATCCCTTCAGCGGAAATGTGATAGCCAAGGTGTAGCTGTCTGCCCCTGAGAAGTAGCGGTTTTCAGCCACGAAATCGAACGAAGTTCCCTCTTTGAGAGTGGCTAACTGATGATTAATAAGTATCTCCATTATCGTCTAGATTTAGGTGTTTTGTTACGGATTAACTGATCATACTCGTCCTGTGCTTTCTTGATACCGGCATCACCGGAAACGGTGTTCACAGTAACAAACGGCTCATGCAGCCTCTGATTCATCTCGTTTACGGAGCGTGATAAGGCTTGCGACGCTGATGCGACGGCAAGCAACTCGCCGGATTGTTGCGCCTTGGCGATACGTTGTGGCGCCGTAATAGACTGCGAAACATCGGAAGCAGACAGCCGCCCTACGGTATTAGTCCGCTGGGCATAGTCGAGCGTTTCAATCATAGCTCGGGCCTGGGGATTGCGGAGTAAGTCTTGACTTGCTACCCATTCCCCTGCATGGACGATACCGGCAGGTTCATCCTTGCGTCCGGGCTTGGTGAAACCTCCCTCCATATACCCGGTGGCTTCCGAGGCTTGTTGTTGCTTCTTGATGGCAGCAATCTGAATTGCTCCTGCGGCGACCGCCATAGCAGCTGCAATAGGTGCCATAACGAAACCTACTACAGGAATCGCTGCAGCGGAAGAGTAAGCAGAGATAGCGGACATGGCGGTCTGCGCCACAGCCTGCATGACCTGCATAGCAAACATCTTCCTGTTTGCTTCCTGCTTGGCTTTGGCTATCTCCGCTTCCTTCTGCTGCTCAAGAGCAACTTCCTGCGACTTATTTCCCTCCGCATACGAAATCTCCCTGTCGTACTTCTTTTCGATTTGAGCCGTTTGGATATCCAACTCGGCTTGGATGAGGTCAGACAAGCCGCTGAAGATGGCTCCCATCTGGTTAACAATGGTGGAAAACGATTCCGTCATCGCTTTTCCAGCATCCGATTCGAGCCATTCAATGCTATCGTCGATAGCTCCCCGGAAGGACTTCTTCAGTTCCTTCGCCTCTTTCTTATTGTACTTGCGTGCCAACTGATATTTGGCTTCATGGAAAGCGCGCTCCACTTTGAGACGATCACGCTTACTGTCACCGGCTGCTTTGAGCATTTGCCGGTACACAAGCTCCAAGTTCTGCATGTCGCGTTGATACGATTCATCATCGGTGACGCGGAATGCTTTTGTGAAATACGTCTGGCGCATTTTTTCCTGCGCTTGCCGGGCTTCCTGCAAGTGCTT
>DEIW01000112.1:3668-4082 GCA_002352705.1 Bacteroidales bacterium UBA2764
TCGTGATAGTTCTTCTCCGCTTTCAAGCGCTCCTTGGAGCCATCTTGATAGAGGTTGGCTACCTTACGCAAGTGCTCCAGTTCTGCCAACTCGATAGCGTTCTGGTACTGACGCGCAGAGAGTTCGCCATCCACATACTTCTGCTGAAGAATAGCCATCTGTTCCTTGTAGGCAACTTCCTCCTGCTGCACTGTTCCCTCGATGGCGTTCTGCTTCTGCTTTTTGAGCGCTTCCTGATAGGAGGCCTCAATGGTCACTTCCTCATTACCGACAAGATCCTTATGCGCGAGCTTCTTTTTGTTATACTGAACCTCTATCTCCAGCATACGCTTGTTGTAAGCGTCATAGTCCTTTTCGCCTTTCGCGTAAGCGATACGAATAAGGGCCTGCTCACGCTCGCGCCAATCGTCCTCT
>DEIW01000112.1:4138-9772 GCA_002352705.1 Bacteroidales bacterium UBA2764
GCTGGGTCACCATCGGGTTTCTTCTTCACCTTACCCTCCAACGGATTGACGTTCATTTTATTCATCATCTGTGTAATCTGCCGGATGGATTCCTCTGCCTGGTCTAATTGACCCTGCCAAATAGCCTTTGTGTTATTGGTAAGTGCTTCGGCTTGCTCTTGCATCTGCGAAGCATAAGGGTTATGCTGCGTTTCGATGTTCGCAAGGGGATTTTCTTGCTTCTCTTTCTCGGCATCTGCCATTTCCTGTAACTTCCGCTGCGCCTCTATCTTCTTCTTCATGACCTCTGTCAGTTCCTCCTCAAAGGCTTCCATCTTTATCTTCTTCTCCAGAGAAGCGAGATAGCCATCAATGGCATCCGTATTGTCATTGATCAACTTGCCTTCAGCAGTAAGTGCAGCATGATAATCCGGGACTAACTGTTGCAGTTTCTCCAAGGCGCTACGCCTTGCATCAAGCGATAGTGCATTGTTATGCACCATCTGATTGAGCATGTGGATTTCTGCACTCTCTTCCGCATACTTTTCAGCAGCTTTCTTCTCGACCTCGGCGATACGCTGCTGCACCTGTTCCTGCATGGTTAGTTCCTTGGTGGTTTCTTTCTGCCTTTTGAGGTACATAGCCAATGCGACGCCTGCACCCACAATGGCAGCAGCCACCAAGCCCCAAGGATTCATCATCATGGTTGCATTCAGCAGCTTCATTGCTGCGTTTGCCCGGACGACGTTGCCGGTCATCCGGTTATAAGCGACGGACGCCGCAAGAACTGCAACCTTATGCACATGCAGCGCAGCTGTTTTCACGGCTATGAATGCTGCGTGCAGCTTCTCCTTAATCAGTGCTAGATTGACTGCGACGGTGTAAGTAGCAACAGCGGCAGCAAGGGAAAGAATAGCGGTTTTATGCTCCTTGATGAATTTCACCAAATGAAGCATTACGCGCATGGATGCAGACGTAGTTGAAATGAAGTGCCGCATTACCGGCATCAGTTCCTGACCAAGAGAAATGGCCATCTCCTGAAAGCCTTTGCGTGCTTTCTCCAAGCCTGCTTGGACTGTATTGTTTTGCACGTCAAACTCCTTCGTCACCGAAGTAGCTTCCTCAAAGGCTTTCGCTGCTTCTTCCTGCTCCCAGATGAGCATATCCACGTTCCCGGCAAGTGCCGAAATGACCGCGGAAGCGCGAGCACCGTTCTCGCCCATGTCTGCAAAGACCGGAGCAAGGACAGACATATCGCCTAACTCGTTCAAGCGGTTGAGCAACATCAATAGACCCTCGTTTGTCGAAGACTTGAGGGCAGCGTTAAACTTTTCAAGATCCATGCCGGTTGCACTGGCAATTTTCTCTGTGTTCTTGAAAAGATTCATGATAAGTTTGGAGAGAGCCGTGGCTGACATTTCAACCTTCTGTCCTTGGGAATCAAGAACAGCGCCAAAGGCCATAACCTGAGGAACGGTCATACCGGCTTGTGCGCCAACACCTGCAAGTCGTTGGCCGAACTGAGCAAGGTATGAAGCGCCTGCCGTGCAGTTCTGTGACAGTTCATTGATCACGGAGCCCACAGCAAGCAGCGACCGTTCCGTGCCAAGCCGTTCTTCATCCCCAAATATGGACGTGAGTTTAGAAAGTTGCAATGTTGCCCCATCTCCAAGCTCATCCAACGCTACATTGATTTGGTCTGCCGCTTTCACGAAGCCAAGAACGTCCTCCTCGGAAGTTTTACCGAGGCGGCCTGCTTCTTGTGCCAGGCGATTCAGTTCCTCGCGCGGAGAGCGTGTGTCGATCTTCTTAAACTCCTCGTTTAGATGTTCGACCTGCTCAGCGGTCATGCCGGTGTACTTGCGGACGTTTGCCATTTCCTGCTCCATCTCAGCATACATCTGCACAGCCTTCTTTCCCGCCATCACAGCACCAGTTATAATGGCGACACCTCCCATGGCGGCAGTCTGCCACTCTTGCCACTTATTATTGAGCCGTTCCAAGAAGGTCTGCGAACGAGCGAGTTCCCCGTTCACGCGGGCAATCTCATCCTTTACCAGTCGTATGCGCTGAGCCTGTATGTTCCAGGCCTCAGAGCCACGCTCCATATAGTCCAACTGTTTGTTGAGCGTCTGGAGCGTTTTCTGCAACTCCTTCGGGGTTGCTTTGTCTAATCGCCGGAGGACGTTATCTACCTGCATGGTGGATGACTCCATTTCCTTAATCTGACGATTGGTATCTTTCAACTCCTTCCGGAGTTTCTGAAGGGTGAGTTTGTCACCCGCTGCAGCTGCCCGGGCTATCTGTTCAGATAGTTCGAGGGCGTGCTTCTTCAGGTTGGCGAGCGTCTCGGCTGCCTGTTGTCCGTTGACAGTCAAGTTGACGGACGTGTTGGTTGCGTAATCTGACATAGTTTGTACTAAATTTTGTGCAAATGTACTACGAAGATACGAAACCGGAAAAGACACCCTAAAAAGTGGCTTTCTGAACGGCGAGGAACAGCCAGTAAAATCAAGGGCTAACGCCCATTTTTACATGGAAATTCGTACCTCGTTGTTCAAAAAATTCGCTGATTGAAATCGTAACACGTTACAACTCAGCAGTTTAGGGGTTCGGGGATGTGCCCCGAGCTTCGCTATTAGCAGCCCCAACCGCCCTGCTATTAGGTTGCTTCGGCTCGTCTCTTTCGTACCGCTATATGCAGAGTCTACTTGCGAAAGTCAAGCCGAGAAAGTCTCTCCAAAAATCGCGACCGAAAGTCTGCCACGCGCGCAAGGCTGACGAGTCTCCAATGCGCGACCGAGCGACCGCGAGTCTGCTTAATGACCAAAGGGCGAAAGTCCCCCACCGCCCAAAGGTTGCAAAGTCCACTTGTGAGGTCAAAGGCTGATGGTCTGCACCGCGCCCAAAGGCTCAAAGGTCTGCACTTTTTCGGATGACCTATAAGTCTCGCGTGTACATAATGCGCACGCGAGACCATGCGCGCGGAAGGCTGCCAAGTCTATTGCGGTTGATAAGGTTGAGGTCTATGCCTATCGAAAACCGGCTTGCAAGTCCTACAATGGCTACGCGACCCTTGCAAGTCTGCTAAAGCGGCTGACGGCTCAAAAGTCTCCATGTATGACGGAAAGGCTGACGAGTCTCCACCGCCCGCAAGATTGGGAAGTCTGCAAGTAGATTTGGAAGCCTTGAAAGTCTCCTATTTGCGCCCGCGCCTCTCAAGTCTCTTAATGGTGGAAATCGTCGGGAGTCGGCTATAGGAGCGGAGACCGAGCGGGTCTGCTACTAAATTTTTACTCATTTTGTTCGAGAAAATTGCACTTTTCGGGTGTGCGGTAACGAATTTCGCGCAAAAATAGCGATTTTTGACGAAAAAACACAAAAAAATTTGGTCATGTCAAAAAAAAGTTGTACCTTTGCACCCGCTTTTGAAAAAAAGCTGTACGGTGGTCTTAGCTCAGTTGGTAGAGCATCGGATTGTGGTTCCGAGTGTCAAGGGTTCGAGCCCCTTATTCCACCCGCCTGAAAATCAGCACTTTACGTGCTGATTTTTCTTATTTCTGTCCCGAAAATGTCCCGAATGTGCGGTAGAAAGCAATACGCACGTGCATAAGCGCTCGCCTATGCACATGCGTACGTGTTTTTTAAGGAAAGGTATAGCTCAGATGATATGCTTCTTATGCAGCCATAAGTAGCCGAATATAGCACCTATGATGAGGAGCGTAATACCCAATCCCAGCACAATGAACACCGCCGTTAGGTTTGGTGGTTCAGCGCCACCGATGACCTCTTTAGAGTCATCAGTGGATGTGTGGGACTGGGAATTGCTCCGTGTGCTATCGGCCACGTTGGTCTGCTGACGCACATCCGAGCCATGCCTTTCCTCTTTGTTGATACGAGGCGCGTGTATGGTAATGCGCTTCTTGGGTTGTGGCTTTGCCGTCACCGGCGAAGCTTGATCCGAAGGTGCGACGGGGTTGAGCGAGTCAGCGACCGGCGCAGGCGCATCACCATACAGCTCTATGGTTATACTATCCGCAGAAGCGGAGAGCGTTGAGATAAGACTATCCAGCCTTTGGGTGGTAGTCTGTTCATGGTGCGTGGACTGGGTGTCTTGCTCTGCATCAACGACAGACACTGTGTGTCTGGTTGTGTGGCAAGCACAAAGCAGGACGCAAGCCATGAGTATCAATGCGCGGAGGTTTTTGCAGATAGTTCTCATAGGGCAGCGTACTCGTTAGTGGCATCAAAACACGGGCATGCTTTCTGGGCAAAATCTCGGTGTCCGTGGATAGATGCGGATGGATACTTTTGTTTGAGCTCGGTTAGTAAACCAAGCAAGGCGGCTCGTTGGGGTTCGGTTCGCGTGTCGGCTGGCTTGCCGCTTGCGTCGAGCCCNNACGCCGCAGTACGCGATACCGATTGATTTCGCGTTGTGCCCAAGGCAGTGTGCACCGGGTGTGGCCTCCGGTCTGCCGGGGAACACATTCCCTGCCTGATCAACGAGGTAATGATACCCAATTGTAGCGAAGCCGCGTTGCTTGTGCCAGCGCGTGACATCAGCAACAGTGACCTTCTGCGATGCGCGTGTTGCTGTGCAGTGGACGATGATTTCATTGATTGTTCTCATCTTCCCTCCCTTCTGCGGTGTCCGCGTTTTCGGTATGCGCGTGGCGCTTACCGGAGATGGTGACTTTGGTTTTGCCGTGCTCAAACTTGGTTTCGAACCCTCGTATGACGGCATCCCATCCAAAGAAGATGGCTACGAGGACGATCATCAAGCCGATACCTTGGATAATGGAAGGATGCACCTCGCCCGGAGGCGGGATGATAATACCGGCAATGAAGGTGGCTGCTGCCACGATAGCGAGGGCGATTGCGACCCACGCTTGGGGTGTTAAGGCTTTGATTTTTGACATGATATTATAAAGTTTTAAGGGTTGGTTTAGGCGTGTCTTTTGAGATTTCGACTATTTTCTGTACTTTTGCAGCGGATTACGGAGAGCCCCGTTGCCTCGTGCGACAAAGGACCTCGGCCCCTGCTCTCTGGGATCTGCATCCAGTCTTGAGCGTGCCCCGCTCTGCGAGGCCTCTGTGCTCACCGGCGGGAGTGTAAGGAGGTAGCGCGCGCCTGCAGCAATGCAGCCCCCCGTGCTCCTCTCTTGTTTTATCGGCTGAATGCCCAAGTATAGATATCATCTTTTTTCCTCTGTCCTCGAATAAAGAACGGTGCCAGGTTCGACACGAGGCTGCCGACAGTAACGGCGGCTTGCTCGTCCGTTACCTTTTGGGCAAAGCCGATTGCGAACGGCATGCGCACCATTCGGTAGCCGTTGCGATTGCTCCGGCTAATCGAGCAGCACCCCCAAGTAATGCCGCGATTCGTTTCTACATCGGCATTGGTGCGGACAAAGGTATCGGCAGTAAAGCGATAGTCATCGCCGGATAAATTGTAGGTGTTGATCACCTTGTAATTCCTTTTGACGAGACCTCCTGTGCCTATCTGAAGGGTGTGCTGCTTGCCGTTCGCGAACCAGCCTTTCTTTTTCGGGCCATATTTCAAGTTAGAGCCTTGGATGTTCCAGCGGTTTTTCTTCTTGATGTAGCGGAACAGAATAGGCTCTAACCCAAGCGCCGTATAGTACTCGTAATTAC
>DEIW01000112.1:9805-12772 GCA_002352705.1 Bacteroidales bacterium UBA2764
AATTACGAAGGTACAGCAAGCCATTGCGCACTTCGCAATAGAGCAAAGGCGCGTCGGAGGCTTCGATAGTGGTATCGCCTTGCGGGGTGGTCGAAGCCGAATTATTATTCAACTCCGTAAGAATGTTCGCCAACATGTTTGGCGTGATCGAGTTTGCGGCGGTCTGCATTCGCAAGTTCTCGATGAGGGATTGGATTTGCGTCTTATTCATAGTATTACAATTTATTGATTCGTTCAAACATGTCCGCCATGATACCTTGGAACTCTCGACCAAGGTTCTCTCCGAAGAAATCGCGGAGGTTGAGGACGGAGGAGTAGTATTTTTTTGAGAACCAAGGTCGGCGTTGACGCACTTTGGTTCGACCTATATCTCCCTTGTTTCCGCGAGGTGTTTCGCGTCCTGTTCCGAAGTCCTGCCAAAGGCCGTATTCGAGGAACTGTTCAGAGATGGTAAGCTCGACAAATCGCCCGTCAGCCTGTATAGGTATTGTGCAAGGCGATTGGAGTAATCTGCCCGTATCAATGACGTCTAGTAAAGTGATACGTTCCTGCCAGATTTTTATCATCGTATCGTTCCAGGCGCGAACGTATTGCTCGCGTTCGGATTGGGCTTGCTCTTGTGTGGGTGCAACTTCGATCATACGTACTCCTCCGAATATGGTTCGGTAAAGATGCCATCATCAAGGCTAAAATCGTTCAGCGTTAAGCGCTTGTCGGCAAATTTCCACTTAAAATTGACCTGATTGTTACTTCCCGGCGCATCGGTTATTTGGTGCTCATAGTCGGCTATGAGCACGAGCGGATTCGTGCCATTGATCTTCTGCGCAAGTTGTATCTTCGGCGAGGTGAAGAACTGCTCCAGCCAGCGTGCCTGCATGAGGAGCAGATCTCCTGTTTGTGTTTGGTAGGTATGCGTGTGTTCTACGTCGTAGTAAGCGAGTTGGTGCTCGATGACCGCTTCGGAGAAGTCGGTTTCCAACTCGGTTACGGTTTCGGAGAAGAACGTAACTGCTTCCTTGCAGTTAAACGCATTCCAGAAATAGAAACTCCTCGTAGAAGGTGTGCGCTGTATGAAGAAATGGCAGCGGCGGGATTCAATCTCATAGGAGAACTGAAGTAGCTTTACATCCATGTGTAAAGCGTCCGACAGTTCTTCCTCGATTGTAGCCGGATTGACGGTGATTGTCTTCATACCAACGAGCGGTACGTTGATGCTCTCGGTGTAGCCGGTTGACTTCGTAGTGCCGTCCGGCAGTTGATACATGGCGGACACTCTGACGGAGTGGCGACCCCTGCTGTAATACCCGGCAAGGGGCTGCGGGCAGTTAAGCGATACGACACGGCTTGTGGCGGTGGTAAAGAAGTTCTCCTCCACAAACTCTTCCGCAGGCTTTGAGATGCAATGGAAATGGCAATAGACGGCGTGGAAAGTAGCCGTGACGGGCTCATCCCCATCATCAGCCGTGATGTTCACGGTCTGGTACGAATAGCCTTGCTGAATGAAGTACGCTTCAATGATAGAAAGGATATCGCGCACCGTAACTTTGCCGTTGGAGGCATAGTAGGTGCTTTTGAAGATTTGCTTTCCCTTCACCTTGAGAGTGAAGACAAGCGAAGCTCGGTCGGTATCAATACCGATATTGGGGATGTCGCACGTGTAGTACGTGGACTGCAGCTCTGTAGTAATAGATAAAGCCATACCTTTGTATTTTTGTGCAAAGATATGGCTTTGGCTTCAATTACCAAAAGACACCCTTTTTAGGTGGCTTTGAGTGTGATGATATCGCGCAGGTCTGTCGTATAGAGCGGACTCTTGTGCTCGGTTTTATATACCGGCTTCTCGGAAGTCATTTGAGAGCCATAGATGATAGCGCGCTTGCCTTGGCGGTCCTCTATCTGATCAAGGACGCGCTGAAGGCGTTTGTCCTTGGCTCTGTCCTTGGTGTCGAACATATCGGGGACGACTGCTGCCTCGGGGATGATTTTCAGCAACACCACGCCGGCTTTCTTGTAGAGGATGCCGGGACGATACGAACGCCGGAACGCTCCCAAAGCGTAGGCGATCAATTCCTGATTGTTTGCCGTAGCGACGGGGAGCGTTACCAGTTCGGAAAGATAGTGTTGCTCGATATCCGTCCTGAAATAAGATGTGTGGGCAAATACATACAGCTGCTGCGCGACTGATTTCTGTGTGCGCAGTTGGCGGGCACAGTGCGCGCAGAAATTGGCTATCTGTTCTTCCAAAAGTGTTTGCTCGGTGATGGCTATTGCGAACGTGCGTGATGTCGTTATCGACTGCTTCATGGGCAGCTCTGTGATGTCTATCACGTCAAGCCCACGAAGCTCCTGCCACGTGAGCAGTCCGGGTTTGTTGAGCATCCCTCTCGCAAAGGTGGAAGGCCGTTCTGTGAACTGCAAGGCGGTGGTAACACCCGCTGCCGTCAGTTTGGCTTTCGCCTTGCGTCCGATGCCCCAGACATCACCAATCTCAAAAGCAGATAGCGCCTTTATACGCTGCTCCTCGGTGCGTATCTCACAAACACCATGATAGCCGGGATATTTCTTCGCGTACTTGCTTGCGACCTTGGCAAGCGTTTTAGAGGACGCAATGCCAATGGAGATGGGTATGCCCACACCCTGACGGATTTGGCGCACGAGATCTTCACAATATGCCTTCTGCTTGTCAGCAGGGATATGGTCGATATTGAAAAAGCACTCATCTATTGAGTACTGCTCAAAGCGTGAAGTGTGGCGGCGAAGGATTGACATTACCCGGTCGGACAAATCGCCATACAATGAGAAATTCGAGGAGAAGCACACTACGCTCTCTTTCTCCACCAGTTCCTTGATTTGGTAGAGCGGTGCTCCCATGGGGATGCCGAGTGCTTTGGCTTCGTTGGAACGTGAGACAACGCAGCCGTCGTTTCCGGAAAGGACGACGACAGGCTTTCCCTCCAAATCAGGACG